>QMQA01000283.1 GCA_003648845.1 Candidatus Aerophobota bacterium | reverse complement strand
CCTCTTTTCCTAAAAGCTCCGACAACCTCTTACCCACGGGAGTCATTCTCAGCTCTTCTTTTACCTGTCCTTTCGGTCTACCAAGATGGCTCATAAGTATAAGTTTTGTATTTTTTGAGAGTACATATTCAATCGTGGGTAATGCTGCCCGGATCCTCGTATCGTCTGTGATATTTCCTTCGTTATCAAGGGGAACATTAAAATCAACCCTCATTATTACCCTTTTACCATTCAAATCTATGTCTTTCACCGTCTTTTTGTTGATCATTTCAACCACCCCTGTTAGAAGAGTTTTTCTATCAGATCAACCACTCTATTTGAATATCCCCATTCGTTGTCATACCAGGAAACAACTTTAACAAAATTATTGTCAAGAACCATTGTTTGAAGTGAATCAAATATAGACGAGTGTGAATTGCCTATAATGTCAGACGAGACAATAGGATCTGTACAATACTCGAGGATACCTTTCATGGGACCTTCAGCAGCTTTTCTCATGGCATCGTTAATTTCATCAGCAGTTACATTCTTACCAAGCTCAGCTACGAGGTCGACCACGGAACCAGTAGGTACAGGAACCCTCATTGCTATTCCGTGCAATTTACCACTCAATTCTGGAATAACAAGCCCTATAGCCTTTGCAGCACCGGTAGTTGTGGGAATAACATTTATGGCTGCTGCTCTTGCTCTTCTTGGATCTTTATGGGCCAGATCAAGTATTCTCTGATCATTCGTGTATGCATGTACCGTAGTCATCAGGCCTCTTTTGACCTCGAAATTATCATGAAGAACCTTCACTATTGGAGCAAGACAGTTAGTTGTGCATGAAGCATTTGAAACGATTTGATCATCAGGAGAAAGCATTTCATCATTAACACCCAGTACAATTGTTTTATCAACTTTATCCTTCGCAGGTACTGTAAGTATCGCTTTTTTTGCTCCTGCTTCAAGATGCATTGCTACCTGGGCCCTTTCTCTGAAAACTCCTGTTGACTCTACCACAAGCTGTACACCTAGGTCCTTCCATGGTAATTTTGAAGGGTCTTTTTCTGAAAGTACTTTTATTTCCTTACTATTTATAACAAATCCATCCCCTTTAACCTCTATGGTACCATCAAAACGTCCGTATATTGAATCATACTTAAGCAATATTGCAAGTTGTTCTGGAGAAAACATATCATTGATTGCAACAATATCAATGCCTTCTCGCTTTTCAGCAATCCTAAACACATTTCGCCCTATCCTACCAAATCCATTAATAGCAATTTTAATCGCCATTTTTCCCTCCATAGTTGATAATTTTGTATCATTTAAGTTTAATAAGTTTTCCCTTAATTATCAAGAAATTAAGGATATTCATACATGTATCTCATCCCCTCTTTAAAACCGACATGAAAGCCCTCTGGGGAATTTCAACCCTGCCAACTATCTTCATTCTCTTTTTTCCCTCTTTCTGCTTTTCCAGAAGCTTTCTCTTCCTCGTAATGTCACCCCCGTAACACTTTGCAAGAACATCTTTTCCAACTGCACTTATGGTTTCCCTGGCTATGATCTGTTTACCTATTGCAGCCTGAATGGGAATTTTAAATAAATGTCTTGGTATTTCCTTTTTTAAAGACTTTACTATCTCCTTTCCCCTCTGGTAGGCCCTATCCCTTCTTACTATCTGGGATAATGCATCAACCGGTTTGCCTGAAACCAGTATATCAAGTCTAACCAGGTCTGCCTTTCTGTAATCAATAACCTCATAGTCATACGAGGCGTAACCCCTGCTTACAGATTTTAACTTATCGTGAAAATCATACACTATTTCTGCCAATGGCATCTCATAAACAAGTTCAATCCTTTTCTCACCAATGTAATGCATGGATTTTTGAATTCCATATCTATCAGAAAGGAGTTTGAGAATATTACCCACATATTCATCCGGCGTCACTATACTCACCTTAACGTATGGCTCCTCAGCATATTCGTATTCTCCATAACCAGGGAAATTAACCGGATTATCGACCACTCTAACCTCTCTATTTTTCATCCTCACCCTATACCTTACCGAAGGAGCAGTTATCACAAGAGATAACCCAAACTCACGCTCGAGCCTCTGCTGAACCACTTCCAGATGCAACAATCCCAGAAAGCCACATCTAAAACCAAACCCCAGAGCTACCGAGCTTTCAGGTTCATATACAAGAGAGGCATCGTTCAGCTTCAATTTTTGTAATGCCTTTGCAAGCTCCTCATAATCATCAGAGGACACAGGGTAGATACTCGAAAAAACCATTGGTTTCACCTCTTTATAACCTGGCAGAGGTGAATCTGCGCCGCCTGAAATCGTTGTTATTGTATCTCCAATCCTGACTCTATCAATCTCCTTTACACCAGCAATTAAATAGCCCACATCACCGGCTCTGAGCTCATCACATGGTTCCATTTGGGGTTTGAAAACACCCACCTCCTCAACAATATGGGATAGTTCTGTTGCCATGAACAGGATCTTCATCTCTTTTTTAACAATTCCAGAAAAAATTCTCACACTAAATACCACACCTCTGTAGGAGTCATAATGAGAATCAAATATAAGAGCCTTGAGAGGAGCATCCACGCTATAATCGGGTGGGGGTATTCTCTCTATAATTGCATCCAGTAATTCCCTTACCCCTGTACCCTCCTTTGCACTGACAAGAAGAATCTCCTCTTCTTTGAATCCGAGATCATCAATGATCTGTGATTTCGTTCCTTCAATGTCAGCCGCAGGTAAATCAATCTTATTTATTACAGGAATTATTATAAGATCGTTCTCAAGAGCCATGAAATAATTTGAAAGTGTCTGAGCCTCAATCCCCTGGGTTGCATCAACAAGTAGAATAACCCCCTCACACGCGGCAAGAGAACGGGATACCTCATAGGTAAAATCCACATGTCCCGGTGTATCGAGAAGATTCAATTTATACTTCCCGGGAGGAAAACGTTCACTTCCCTTATAATCATAACTAATTGTTACTG
>QMQA01000282.1 GCA_003648845.1 Candidatus Aerophobota bacterium | reverse complement strand
CTGAATATGATTATGGTATCTCCTGTATTTGAAGGACCAAAGCATGAGGAGATAAAGAACCTTTTGAAAAAAGCAGGATTACCCGAGGAGGGTAAAATAACTCTATACGATGGACGTACGGGAGAACCTTTTGACAGACCTGTAGCTGTTGGATACATGTATATGATGAAGCTGGTTCATATAGCCGAGGAAAAACTGCACGCTCGCTCTACCGGACCTTATGCCTTGATTACTCAACAGCCTCTGGGGGGCAGGTCAAGGCAGGGAGGTCAACGCTTTGGGGAGATGGAGGTTTGGGCACTGGAAGGATACGGAGCAGCTTATACCTTACAGGAGATGCTTACCAGCAAGTCTGATGATCTGGCAGCCAGAACGAGAATACATGAAAAAATAATAAATGGTGAGAATACTCTTGAAACAGAAACTCCTGAGTCCTTCAAGGTTTTAGTTAAGGAACTTCAGTCTCTTGGTTTATCTCTTGAATTCTGGAAGGATGGAAGGAAATTTTCTATCAAAGATATGGAGAAAGAGGAGGACTGACCTACTAATAGTAGGTAACCTGCTTTAAGATAAGCAGGCAAGGAGGTAAAAATTGTGGAAAACTGATGATATAGAAAAAATTAAAATAAAACTTGCCTCTCCAGAAGAGATAAGAGAGTGGTCTTATGGAGAGGTGAAAAAAACAGATACTATTAACTATCGGACTTTTCGTCCAGAAAGAGGAGGACTTTTTTGTGAACAGATTTTTGGTCCCACCAAAAGTTATGAATGTTATTGTGGCAAGTATAAGAAGATGAAATACAAAGGGGTCAAATGCGAAAGATGTGGAGTAGAAGTCACCTCCTCCAAGGTTCGAAGAGAGAGGATGGGTCATATTGAACTTGCTACTCCTGTAGCTCACAGGTGGTATACTAAAAAATATTTGCCACTCCTTCTGGGAATGAAGAGAAATGAGCTGGAAAGCATAATTTACTTTGTCTCCTATGTGGTTATAGATCCTAAAAAGACTCCCCTTAAGCCACTACAGATTCTGGAAGAAGATGAATATCAGGCTTTAAAGGAAAAATACGGTGAGGATGCTTTTGAGGCCGGTACCGGAGCTGAAGCTATTCTGCGTATTCTCCAGAATTTAAAGTTAGATTCCCTGAAAGAGAAAATAAAGGAGAAACTCCTTCAGGGAGGATCCAAGGGAGAAAGGATAAAGTTGATTAAACGTCTGGAGGTGGTTGAGAATTTCCTTCGCTCGGGGAATAAACTGGAATGGATGATACTAACAGTTCTTCCGGTTATTCCTCCAGATTTTAGACCTATGGTTCAACTGGAAAGTGGTATATTTGCCAACTCTGACTTGAATGACCTTTATCGCAGGATTATTAATCGCAATAACAGGCTTAAGTATCTTCTGGAGATTGGAGCACCTCAAATTATAATTCAGAATGAAAAGAAGATGCTACAGCAGGCAGTTGATGCTCTTTTTGAGAATGAGAAACTGCCTCAGCCTATTCTGGGTGCAGGAGGAAGGCCTCTTAAGTCATTGGGTGAAATTATAAAAGGTAAGCAGGGAAGGTTCCGCCAGAATCTTCTTGGCAAGAGAGTTGATTACTCCGGAAGAGCGGTAATTGTGCCCGGTCCCCATCTGAAATTAAACGAATGTGGTCTTCCAGAAAAAATTGCCCTGGAACTTTATAGACCTTTTGTTTTAGGTGAAATTCTCGAGGAAGGGAAGGCTGAAACTATAAAAAGAGCCAATGATTTGATTGAGAGAGCTGATCCTTTTGTGTGGGAGGTTCTGGAGAGAGTGATAAAGGATCATCCGGTACTCCTCAACAGGGCACCTACCTTGCATCGACTGGGCATCCAGGCTTTTCAACCCGTACTTGTGGAAGGAGCAGCAATTCAGCTACATCCTCTTGTTTGTACCGCATTTAATGCTGATTTTGATGGAGATCAAATGGCCGTACACGTTCCTTTATCCCTGGAGGCCCAATTAGAAGCAAAAATTCTTATGTCTCCTTGCAATAATCTTCTCTCTCCAGCTCATGGTGAACCAATCGTTACTCCAACCCAGGATATTGTTATTGGTTGCTACTATCTTACCATGATGGCAGATGAGGAAGAAGAGGCAAAACGGGCTTTCTCCTCTTTTGAAGAAGTAACCCTTGCTTACGAAAGTGGAAAAATAGAGCTTCACAGAAAGATCAAACTCCTGCTTGATGGAAAGTGGATTGAAACTACACCGGGTAGAGTTATATTTAATCAGATCCTCCCGGAGGGGATGGATTTTCAGAATTGTACAATAGATAAATCAATCATGTCCAAATTGATAACTAAAATCTGGAAAGAATATGGAGATAGAGAGACTGTAACGTTTCTGGATGAGGTCAAAAAATTAGGGTTTAAGTTTGCCACCAAATCTGGCCTTACTTTTTCTCTGGCTGATATTCCTACAATCAAGGAAAAACCTAAACTGCTGGAGTTAATGGAGGAAGAGGCCACAGGATATAAGATGCTCGCCGAAGAGGGATCGATCACCCCGGAGGAAAAATATATAGACATAATTGACCTGATAACCCGGGTTACAGACATAATCGGAGATAAGGTGGTTCAGTATTTATCCCGGGATCGATTTAATCCTCTTTATATGATGTGGCACTCTGGAGCGAGAGGTTCGGCTGACCAGTTGCGTCAGATTGTGGGAATGAGAGGGTTAATGTCCCGTTCTATCAGGGAGACTTACAGGAGAGAGTTGTGGGATGAGGTATTTCGACGGGACCTGCCTATCCCTTCAGATGTTATCCGTCAGTACTTCTATCCAGGTCCTGGAGGGAAATTGGTAGGAAGGATTGGAGAGGAGCCAATTCGTTCAAGCTTCAAGGAAGGACTTTCAGCTCCAGAGTACTTTATCTCTACTTCAGGTGGACGAAAAGGTCTTGTTGATACGGCGTTAAAGACAGCCTATGCAGGATACCTGACTCGCAAGCTGGTAGCAGTTGCTCAAAATGTTATAAT
>QMQA01000281.1 GCA_003648845.1 Candidatus Aerophobota bacterium | reverse complement strand
TGGATTAAGAAATCAGATAAAAAAAGAACTGGAAACCTCAGGTATAAGTTGTGCTTTTCCTTCACCTTTTTGCTCTCTAACTGAAAATTTTAGCGAGAATGAATATATAAAGTTATTTGCCAGATACTTTGGGAAACCACAGATTATCCTAAATTGTAATAAAGGTAAAGTTACCAGACTCATACTTAAAAGAGAGGCTCCCTGTGGCTGCAGCCGTTTCATTGCAGAAAAACTTACGGGAGTAAAAGTTGAAGAGGCAGAAGAAAAAGCAGGGCTTTTTCATCACTACTACCCCTGTTTGGCTTCAGGGAAAATAGATGCAGGTAAAGATTCTCTTCTCCACCAATCAGCAAATATAACCAAACTTGTGGTTAAAAAAGCCATCAGAGCCTGCAAGAGAGAACAAACATCATAATTTGACAGCTTTCTAAAAGCCACTATATTAAAGGATAACCTGGTTGATTCCCAAAAATATACAAATAGAGGTTAAAGATGGCGGATAATGTTTACCAGACTGTAATGGAAAGAAGAAGCATAAGAAGATTCAAACCTCAAAAAATTCCCTATCAGCTTCTGGAAAAATGTGTAAATGCAGGAAGAGTTGCCCCCTCTGCAGCAAATCTTCAACCCTTAGAGTATATTATCGTTGATAATGATGAGCTTCTCCAGCAGATATTTCCTCTGGTCCGCTTTGCAGGATATCTTGACTGGAATCCCGGGCCAGAAGAGATGCCAAGAGCCTATATAGTAATTCTTGCAAGAGAGGAAAAGGTCAACACTAAATACGATGTTGGTCTTGCTGCAGAGAACATAGTTCTGACGTCTCTGGAAGAGGGGGTGGGCAGCTGTCTTATAAGAAGTTTTCAAGAGGAAAAGGTGAGAAATATTTTGAATATACCTCCAGAATACACCATTCACCTCTTAATAGCCCTGGGTTATCCTGCTGAAAAACCTGTCTGCGAAGAACTAAAGACCAGGGATGGCTCTATAAAATACTGGAGGGATGAGAAGGGGACCCTGCACGTTCCCAAAAGACCGCTCCAGGATATTCTTCACAGAAATAAATTTGGAGAATAATAAAAAACTATTGCCACTAAATTACTTTTATTTTATCTTTACCTTCTCTTTTAGCCTCATACATTGCCCTATCAGCTGCTCTTATCACGTCCTTATCTGTTTTTGAATCACTTACTCCTATGCTCACTGTAATCTTACGCTCAGGGTAAAGCCTGCGACGCACCCCCTCTCGTATCCTCTCTGCCACTTTTCTTGCCTCCTCTTTGCAGGTATGAGGAAGGAGCACCGCAAATTCCTCGCCTCCATACCTATAAGCAGAGTCAGCCTTACGTAAAGAATCCCTGAGAATCTCTCCCATGGTTTTTAAAACCTTATCTCCTTCAAGATGCCCATAGGTATCATTACAGGCTTTGAAGTTATCTATATCAAGATAAATTATGGAATAATCCTCACCGTATCTTTCATTCCTATTTTCCTGCTCTTTGATTTCCTGCCACAGACGCTGAATGTTATAAAGACCTGTAAGAAAATCCTTTTCAGCAAGTTCTCTCAGTTTCTCTTCAGCTTTGATTTTAACAATACCTACAGCTATTTCTTCTGAAGCAATATCAAGCAATTCTCTGTCTTCCTTGGATAATGTTTTTCCCGAGCAAACAAGAACCTGCATTATACCTTCTAACGTTGCTCTGCTTACCAAAGGAAGTACATATATCTGACTCACATCGTATGTTTTATATAGATATCGGGCATATTCTGTAAGAGGGCTTTTTTGTACATCGGTAATATAGATTGGCTTTTTCTGTAAAAAGCAAAAGATTTCTGCCCTCAAGCTTTTC
Source organism: Candidatus Aerophobota bacterium (assembly GCA_003648845.1). Next base: position 1,183 of record QMQA01000281.1, on the reverse strand, counting down.
TCATCAATTTTCTGCTCTTTGATGGTTTTCTTCTTCAAATCATCTGGATATCCTATCTGAGCACCCAGATTAAGGGTATTTTTATCCGCATTATAAACCAAAATGTCAGCCATATCATAGTTGAGTATGGTCTTTAAAACACTTAGAATTTCTTCACACAAAAAATCTAAACTGCTTGATGCATTTACTGCCTTTCCAATCTCCCGATAAAGAATACCGAGATTTTCAACTTTTTCCCTTATCCTTTTGTGTTCGGTTACATCCACCCAACTGCCAAGAATAGCAGCTTTTCCTCTATATCTGATAACTGCAGGTTTATCCTCCATCCATACATTCTCCCCATCTTTCCTGATAACTATAAATTGAGACCGGAAAGAGATATCTTTAACATTTTCTGCAAGAAGCTTATTTAACACTTTCTCCATCTTTTCCCTGTGGTCTGGGTGCACCAGCTTCAAATAATTCATTGAAAGAAATTCCTTTTTTGTATACCCTGTTAGCTTCTCCATGGTTTTATTTACAAAAATAAATTTTTTATCCTGGTAAATGTAAATACCTGTGGTGGAGTTTTCCACAATTGTCCTGTATTTTTCCTCACTCTCTTTTAAGATGCATCCTGCTTCTCTAATCTCGGTAATATCTCTGGCAACAATCACAAAGGCTTTTTCTCCTGGAATAGAAAATACAATATTGTGAAAATACCTTCCGCCTCTGGAACTTTCAAAAATCTGAGATTTTCCCTCTTCAATAGCTTTTTTCCCCATCCTGAGTTGCTCTTTTGCAAATTTTTCGGGTACAACCTCAAACAAATACCTACCTGTAAGTTTTTCTTTATCCAAGCCAAAGCTTTGAGCCATTTTAGAATTAACATTCAAAAACTTGCCATCCTCACTTACCACGGCAATAAGATCCGGGGAATTTTCTATCACAAGATTGTATTTTTTCTCCATACCTTCCCCGGAAATAACATCTGGAGAACTTTCTTCCATTTTACTGTCCTTTCTAAATTGTAACCTTCATAAAATCCTCTGCAATTTCAACGTTGGGGTAGTCTTCAACCTTTTTTCGGAGCTCCTCCTGATCCTTGTATCTTCTACTAATGTGTGTTAAAATCACTCTTTTTACATCTATTTCGTTCAGTAGATTTACAACATCACCAACTGAGGCATGTTCGTATTCCTCA
>QMQA01000280.1 GCA_003648845.1 Candidatus Aerophobota bacterium | reverse complement strand
TATGTAGAGGAAGCATCGGAGAGGTTCAGGATTGACAAAAAACTTATCCTTGCTGTGATAAAACAGGAAAGCAGTTTTGATTCCTGTGCGGTATCACCCAAAGGTGCATTAGGTCTGATGCAGATCACACCATCCACAGGCAGAACCCTTTCTTCAGAAGATCTGAATTGCGAGAACCTAATAGATGCAAGAACAAATGTATTGTGCGGAACAAAGTATCTCCAACAGCTTTTCGAGAGATTCAAAAACAAAGATCTCGCTCTGGCAGCATACAATGCAGGTCCTGCGAATGTTGAGAAATATAACGGAATCCCACCCTTCACGGAAACACAGAACTATATAAAGAAGGTAAATTCTTATTATGAGAGATGCTGTACCGAACAATGCACTGCGGAGGTGTTTGCTCGATGCGAGGTATGAAAGGGGATACAGAAATATTTACTGGTCTGTTTTCGGTTCTCATTTTTGTTGCTTTTATTGCAGGTCTTGTTCTGCTTATTCAAGCCTATTTTGTGAATTTTTCTGGTGTGCTTGTGAGCGCGGAAAAGGATTTGCTTGCAGTAGATGCTTCACATCTTGTTGAGAACTGCCTGAAAGACAAGGCTGAATTTATAGACAGAGAATATCTTGACAGACTTGTTGAGGAAGGCAAAACCGATGTGTGCAAGATAGAATCCTGCAAACTCTGTGGAATAGGAATTGGTGTGAAGATAAAGGATTTGGAAACAGGAAAGGAATGGAATTTCAAATATGATGAATCCTCTCGAAATAAACATTTTATATACACCAATATCAAGGACGGTGAAAACATTCATGTCGGAAGAATATACGTTAGCATATAGAAAGGGAACTATTGTAGGTTTCGGGATATTTCTGTTAATAATATCACTATGCATGTATATGATTCTCATTCTCGATACCTCCAACTCACTTTCGAAAATAGTAGGCATAAAGGGAAAGGTTAATGTGTATATGAAAAGTGATGATAGAGGAAGCGAAATAACAAGTCTTTTAAATTCTGAGAGAAATGATACAAAAGCCATAGAGAGTTTATCATTCCTCGGTCTTGGAAGTGAAAGTGGAATTTATACAGATGTGAAGAGTGATATAGAAAAAATTCTCGATACCATATATAAAGCCTATGATTTTACGGTGATAAGCCCTTATGGTACAATCAATTTCAGGAAAAACCTCCCGTTAAGCTATACGGAAACCAATACCATAGGAAGTTGCGGAACCGTTGTGAATGTAAATGCAAAGCTCAGCCTGCCTGTGGATTCGGACAAAGCCCGTGTCACTTCGGGGTTCGGATACAGAGAACTTGGAGGAAAATGTGACTGTCACGGGGGAATAGATTTCGGTGTGAGGGAAGCTGAAGTTAAAGCAGCCCTTGATGGTGTAGTGGATTATATCGGCTGGGAAGACCCGAAGAATAAGAACAAGGGTTTCGGATATTATATAAGACTCAAACATGTGAATCCATTCGGCGATGGAAAAATTTACTACACTTATTACGGACACCTCAAAGAAGGGAGTGAAAGGGTAAAGCTACGACAAGAAGTTAAAGCAGGAGATGTTTTAGCAATTTCTGGTAATACAGGAAAGGGAAATAGTTATCATTTACATTTCGAGCTTAGAAGATCCGATGAAAACGGAAATCCTGGCATAGCTGATGTGGATTCCATAGATCCATGTCCGTACTTTCCAGAACTGAAAAACTGTGAACACGAGCCCGTGGATGTGTGCAGAAGGGTTGTTCATAAAAATGTTTACGTTGTTTCAGCAGAGATACCGCTTCCAGGAGCCAATCCCAAGGCTCTGAAAGCAAGGGTGGAGCTGAGAAGATGGGAATAAAGGCACAATCCTCGATTGTATTGATGGTGTTTACAATACTTACCATAATAGTGGTTATCTCAACCGTTGGACTCAATTGGTGGATCGGAGGAGAGAAAGATAAACTTTTAGAAAGCAAAGCCGAGATTCAGCTTTCTGTCTACGAAGTTAATAATGCATTGACAGCAGCGAAATCCTATGGCGAAGCATCTCTGGATTATTCGGTTTATCAAGCTGTTTATGAGGTAATGGCTAACGGTGGGTGGAGAGAAAACACATACACCAGAGAAATTCAAGGAAAAAGATACAGTTTATGGTATAATGGAAACGATTCATCTCCGAGCTTAAAAACTGTGAAAAGGGAAATTCAATCCGCAATAGAAGATAACCTCAGGCTTTATACAGAAAAACCATACACATTTCTGGATGAATATAAGGTCAGTTTTCCGGAATATACAATCCATGTTGAGTTTGGAGAAAAAATGAAAGTAAAAGCAACGTCCAAAAGAAATCTTGAAATAACCTATTCTAAGGATTGGGGAAAGGTTCACCTTGAAAGGAATCCGTTACTTGAAGGAATCTATGAAATAAACATTCCTGGGATGCTTGAAAAAGGAAAATCTCTTCTCTCTTCTGTCTCTGCTCGTGCAGAAGAAATTATAAAAGAGGTTCTTGAAAACCTCAGGCACGGTGAGATGACATTGAACGAGAAGGGATGCAATGTTTACAAGGATTCGAAAGAGATATGTGAAAGGGTTCTTGGATCTGTAAATATAGATGAGATTCTTTCTTCAACAAAAAGGAGTATAAAAGAAAAGCTTTCGAGTTATCTAGGAAGTCTGAATCAGGATGAAAAATACAGGATTAATGCTGTGGTTGAAGATATAAGCCTGAACCCTGTTATGAAGGGTGAATCCTCATGTGTGGAAAATAAAAGAACAGAATTGAGATGTGAACTTTCATATAGCGCGGATGTAATAATCAAGATTTCTGTTTCGGAAAGGGGTTCAGAAAGCTATCCTGTGTTTAACGGTAAAAGAATTGTTATCTCTCCGATCGAGCTTGTGTTTCTGATAGAAGAAGAGCATTCTTTGTGAAATCCAAATTTATTACCAAACAAGCACATTTATTTTTGCATCTTCTCCGGTTTCAATTACCGGAAGGGAGAATTCTCTTGAATACACATCTACATAATGAGGCGGAAGT
>QMQA01000279.1 GCA_003648845.1 Candidatus Aerophobota bacterium | reverse complement strand
GAAGCAAAAAGTCTTGATAGCTGTCAGCCCCTCCTAAAGTTTTTTTCACTTCTGCCGAAAAATAAATATAAAAAATTTCAGTTAATGAGTTTTCCAATGGTCGCAGAAAGAACATTGAGGCACTGTGAATTGTCCCGCGCATACACACTCAGAGAGAGAGAGAGAGAGAGAGAGAGATAGAGCTTCCTACCAAATTGTTAGTGCTCTAAGTGCTATCTTTCCAATAATTCCCTACCCTTACCTAATCTCTTACCATTATAAACCGCCTTGTAAACCTTTTTATTTAAAATTGTAAGCTGTAAGCTTTTTATTTAAAAAGCTTACAAGCATAGGTTTTCTTATCTTATATGGCAGTGGTTAACTACAGCTTTCAAATTGCAACAAATGTGGACTAAAACCTGTAAATAAAATAAAAAGGGGGTAAGAAATGGCTATTCCGGGTGCATCTGTAACAAAGGAAACAAGAAAACTCGCTCAGCCTCCTGGAGCTGAGAGGGAAAAGGGTAAACCTGTGGCAACAGAAAAGATAGCTACTTCTCATCTTGCCCAAAAAGAGACAGGGAAGAAGGCCCTTGAGGAGATGAGAATAAAGCGCACCGCAGCTAAAAGGCAACAGATAGCAGAGAGGTTGGCGGCTTCAATCAGCGAACTCGCTACAGGAAGTCAACAGGCAAGCAGGACTGGACAACAGCTTCTTTCAGCTATAGAAGAGATATCAACGGCAGCTCAACAAATTAGTGAGGGTTCTCAGAAAGTAGTAAAAATGACCCAAGGTGTAACAGAAGATGCTAAAAAGGGAGTAGTTATAGTAAATAAAGGTCTGGACACAGCAAAAACTGCTCAAAAACAGATCCAAACCACAACTGAGAATATACGGGCTTTAATAGCAGGTATCCAGGGAGCTGCTGAACAAAACGCTCAATCAGCTAAGAACATGGCAGCCTTGGAAGAACAAGCTAAAAAAATTGGAGAAATTGTCCATACAGTGGTAGGAGTGGCTGATCAAACCAATCTCTTGGCCTTAAATGCAGCTATTGAAGCAGCCAGGGCAGGTGAGCATGGAAGGGGATTTGCCGTGGTAGCTGATGAGGTCAGAAATTTAGCCGAGACCTCAGAGACTTCTGCTCAGGAGATTCGCCAATTAGTTGAAAATATTCAAAATGGGGTCAAAGAAGTATCAGGACAGGTAGAAGAAGCCGGCAAGGAGGGACAGAAATTAGTTGAAAAATGTCAAAAGATATCTAACGACTTAGTAAATATAAATAAAACTGCTGACGAGATTATTCAGAGGTCTGAAAGAATAAGGGATACTCAGGATGAAGGAACAAAGGCAGCTGAGGAGATAAGGGCTGCAGTAGAGCAAGTTGCCTCAGGAGCAGAGCAACAAGCCTCAAGTGCAGAGGAGACGAAAAGTGCTGCACAACAAGAAGCGAAAGCTTTAGAGGAAATAAGCGCCACTGCCGAAGAGCTCTCTCAGATGGCGGATGAGGTTCGAAGTGGCTCAAGCGATGAGAAATCTGCTCAAGAGCTGGCTGCTTCTGCTGAAGAACTTTCAGCTACTATACAAGAAACAAATAGTGCAGCTCAACAGGTAGCCTCTTCCATAGAAGAAATTGCCAGTGCAGCTCAAGAGCAATCCTCCGCTGTTCAACAGATTCAGTCAGGAGCAGACAATGTGAGAAAAACGGCTGAAAACATAGTGAGCGAGGTAAAAGAAGGTCAAGAGATGGTAGATAAACTCTCTCAACTTTTACAGGAGAATATAAATGAACTTCGGGAAACTGAAAAGGGAATTGAGCATACCACACAAATAACAAATGAGGCAGTGAATAAAATTAACCAGCTTGCAGCTGGAGCAAAAAAAATAGACAAGATTGTCGATGTTATTTCAAGTGTAACTATCCAAACTAACCTTTTAGCTCTAAATGGAGCCATTGAAGCAGCCAGGGCAGGTGAGTATGGAAAAGGATTTGCCGTAGTAGCAAGTGACATCAGAGAATTAGCCAATGAATCCTCCCAGGCTGCTGACAAAATAAGGGATTTAGCCCGTAATATCCAAGATCAAATTGCTCAAGTAACCCAAGTTATTCAGGAAACAGATAGGAGAGTAGTAATGGAAAGTGAGCGTGCAGCAGCAATTGGTAAGGAACTTGGAATCATTGAAAAAGATATGAACGAGGTTCAAGAAGGGATAAACCAGATATCTCAGGCTGCTGAGGCTCAACTTAAGGCAGTGGAAGAAGCCGTAAAAAATATAAGCCAAATAGCTTCAGCAATTGAAGAAGCCTCTTCGGCTGCCGAGGAATGCTCCAGAATTGCTCAAGAACAAGGCAAGGGTGTTGCTGAGCTGGCAAAAACAGTAGAAGGGGTTGCTGCTTTAGCTGACGAATTTCAAAATATATAAATATGTAACCTCTTGGTATTTCGTCCCCTTAACCCCTCATGACCACAGGCCAGGTTTAGCTTTCTCAAAGTTAAACCTGGCCTAAGTTGCAAACAAAAAACTAAAGTGTAAGTAAATCAAGGAGTTTTCAAAAATATACGCGTGCCAAATCATATTATAATAAAAAATACCCATTTTCACCCCAGTTTTGATATAGCTCTCACCCCAATAACAAATTATACAATTACATAAATAAAAGGACTGATTGCTTTTGCACATATATCAAGCATTGCATTTTCTATATCAGAAGCAATGATAATCGACTTTTTGTAACTCTCTACCAAACAGATTATCTCACATGATTTTTTCAAGGCTCAAGTTAGGTTAATAGGAACTACCCGAGTAGTTACAAGATTAGTTGGTTAAGTGGGTTATTTGAAATTTTAGTGGGTTGAATTAGGTTGAAAATACAAGGAGGAGAGTTTTTAAACTACCTCAAAAAAAGAGGATAAAATAAAACAATTTAAAATATTATCCAATACCTTACACCGGTGGGTTAGAAATCATAGTGTCAAGTATTTTGTGTCTGGGCATATGTAAATTCCGGCCGAAAATTGTGCATTTTTCCGGTTATGATTTTTTGCATAGTCTCAAAGATTTTTCTCTCTCCTCTTTTATTTTTTCCAATTATAG
>QMQA01000278.1 GCA_003648845.1 Candidatus Aerophobota bacterium | reverse complement strand
TCGTTGGGGAGAATGGCGCAGGGAAATCCACGTTAATCAAAATAATCTCCGGAGTTTACCAAACTGATGTGGGTCAGATTTTTCTTGATGGAGAAAAAGTTCAAATCAAAAGCCCTTATTTTGCTCAGCGGTTAGGGATAAATACTGTTTACCAAGAGTTAGATTTAGTTCCCTCCTTAACCGTTGCTGAAAATATATTCTTGGGGAAAGAGATCATCACTCTATTTGGGATTATAGATAATAAAAAGATGGAGGAAGAGTGTGAATTGTTGTTAAGTGATTTAGGGGTCAACTTGAGCCCAAACCAGCTTATTCAAGATTTAGGAATTAATTCTCAACAACTTGTGGCCATTGCTAAAGCTCTTTCTCGAAAAAGCAGGATTCTGATAATGGACGAACCTTCTGCGGCTTTAAGCCTCAAGGAAGTGGGGGTGTTATTCGATACTCTCAGGACACTCAAGAGGAAAGGAATAGGTATAATCTATATCTCCCACCGTCTGGAGGAAGTTTTTGAAATTGGGGACAGAGTCACCATACTTAGAGATGGAAAGTTAATAAAAACCTGTAGTATTGAAGAAATAGATCTGCCAGGGTTAATCTGCTATATGATAGGGAGGAGTTTGAAAAATCAGTATATAAAGGAAAACTCAACGATTGGAGATCCTATCCTACTAGTGAGGAAGCTAAACCGTAAAGGCATGTTAAGTGACATCAATTTTCACTTAAATAAAAGCGAGATTTTAGGTATCTGTGGCTTAGCAGGGTCGGGTAGAACGGAACTTGTCAGAACTATTGTAGGAATCGATCCTAAAGATAGCGGAGATATATTCATTGATGGTCAGAAGGTGAGTATAAAATCTCCTGCCGATGCTATAAAGTTGGGGATTGGACTAATTCCTGAAGATAGAAAGGGACAAGGAGTGATTCCCTGCCGCTCTGTCGAAGAGAACATTTCTTTGCCACTCCTTAGGAAAATTGCTCCATTTGGTATTATTAATCTGCGTATTCAAAAAAATTTTGTAAATGAGTACATGTCAAAGTTAAATATAAAAACCCCTTCTTCTCGACACTTAGTTCAGAATTTAAGTGGAGGAAACCAACAGAAAGTGGTACTGGCTAAGTGGCTTGCTTCTAAATGTAAGATCCTCATCTTTGACGAACCTACCAGAGGGATAGATGTGGGAACAAAAAGGGAAATTTATTATCTTATGAACGCTTTGGTTAAGGAGGGAGTCTCCATTATTATGATTTCTTCAGAGCTACCAGAGGTACTTGCTCTCGCTGACCGTATTTTGATAATGTCTAAAGGTCGCATTGTGAAGGAGTTGCCTATTCAGAAAGCTACACAGGAGAAAATATTAGAGATAATGAGTCAGTGAGAAACAATTTATATGGAAAAATTTGGCAAAAGAGTTTTTACTTAAAACAGAAAGGAGGGTTTAGTCATGCAAAAACCAATAACTAATTTGGGTGGTTTAGAGAGAACTAAAAAACTGAGGGATAATCTCCTATCTAAGAAACCTCAAATGTGTCATGAAAGAGCAGTTATTTACACCAGGGTGTACAAGGAAACAGAAGGGGAGCCTATGATTATTCGGAGAGCTAAAGCCTTCCGCGCATTATTGGAAGAGATGACCATCTATATATTGGATGGAGAATTGATAGTGGGTAATCAAGCCAGCACCCCCAGGTCCGCTCCTATTTACCCAGAAACAGAAGCGTACTATTTATTAGAAGAAGGATTAGATCACTTCGAGAAAAGGCCTCAAGATCCTTTCGTAGTCCGTGAGGAAGTAAAAAAGAAGTTAGAGGAGGTTCTTCCCTGGTGGAAGGGCAAAACTGTGGAGGAAGTTGCTCCTCTTAAAATGCCGGAGCTTACATGTCGGCTGATGAATCTAAGACACAAAGTTTTTCATCCAGAAATTCATCTGAGAGGGGGGATTGGACATGTCTCTGCTGATTTCTGGAGAGTTCTCAATCGAGGTTTTGAAGGGTTGAAGCAAGAGGCAGAACAGAGACTAAGTAATCTGGATTTTACTGACCCAGAAGATTTAGAAAAGAAGGATTTTTACCGGGCTGCTATAATTATTTGCGAAGGAGTTATTAATTTTGCCAAAAGATATGCTCAATTGGCGAGAAAGCTTGCTGCTCAGGAAAAAGACCATAAACGCAAGGAGGAGCTGGAAAAAATTGCTCAGGTATGTGAGCGAGTTCCAGCAAAACCAGCTAGAACTTATCATGAAGCGCTTCAAGCTATCTGGTTCTCTCACCTTTTGCTTCAAATTGAATCTAATGGGCTAGGGACTTCTCCGGGAAGGTTAGATCAATACCTTTATCCTTTTTATAAAAAAGATATTGAGGAAGGGAGGATAACTAAAGAGCAAGCTCAGGAGATACTTGAATGTTTCTGGGTCAAGATTGAAGAAATTAAAAGAGTTTACGATTCGGAATGTGCACGGGATTATGCTGGATACTCAACCGAGCTTAATCTAACTATTGGGGGACAAAAGGAAGATGGGACTGATGCCACTAATGAGGTATCCTACATGTGTCTGGATGCACAAGACCATCTAAGGATGGCCCATCCCAATTTTACTGTAAGATACCACAGTAAGCTTCCAGATAGTCTGCTGCACAGAGCTTGTGAGGTGATAAGAATAGGTACTGGCCAACCAGAGCTTCTGAATGATGAGGCACATGTACCTTCCTTAATGAATAGAGGAATAAAACTCGAAGACGCCAGAGGTTATACCAATATAGGCTGTGTAGAACCAGCAGTTCCTGGGAAAACCTGTAGTTGGAGCAATGCTGCTATGTTCAACTTAGGTAAATGTCTGGAATTAGCTTTGAATAATGGAAAATGCCTGTTGTGTGGGGAACAAGTTGGGCCTGAAACAGGTGATCCTGGCAGTTTTACTTGCATTGAAGATGTTATGCAAGCTTATAGAGAGCAGGTAGCCTACTTTGTAAAACATATGATTATCTGTCTCAACGCTATTGATTTAACCCACAAGGAACTGGTGCAAACTCCGTATCTTTCCCTTTTAGTTTCCGACTGCATGGAAAAAGGCAAGGATATTAC
>QMQA01000277.1 GCA_003648845.1 Candidatus Aerophobota bacterium | reverse complement strand
TATTTAAATATATAAACTGTATGAACAAAACAAAACTTCAGGATGTAGCAAAAAAAGCGGGCGTCTCTTTAGCCACTGCTTCAAACATCCTGAATGGTAAAGGGCAATTCTCCCAGGATGTAAAACGCCGAGTATTATCTGTGGCCAAAGCTCTTGGTTATCGAAAAAATATTTATGCATCATCGGTAGCAAGGAAAAGCACCAGCCATATTGGTATCCTTGTTCATGAAGATTACGAAAAGGCATTTGAGTGGGACTTTATTCGTCATATGTTAATACAGATAGAATCGGTTATTACCAGAGAAGGGTATTATCCTGTTTTAATTCCGGTCAGTTTAAAGCAAAAAAAAGTAGAAATACTTAAAAAGATAAATGCATCAGGTACGGGGGCCCTTTTTTCCATCCACTATGGCAATAGAGAACTATTTACTCTGCTTGAAGATAGTGGGATCCCTGTAATAATAATCAATAACTCCAATTATCAGGATAGATTTTTCAGTGTTTGCGTCGATGATTTTCAGGGTGCATATGAGGGCACATTATATCTTTTTAATCTTGGACATAAAAATCTACTGTATGTGGAGTATTTTCGCCCCGATATCCCATCGGTAGTAGCTGACAGATTCATCGGGTTTAGAAAGGCTGTTGAAGAACAGGGAGTCAATTTCACTGACGAGAATCGTATTACAATTGATCTGTATGACATGGATTCACTTTTTCAAAAACTTAAAAGAGTTTTTCTAGAAGCTCAACAAAGGCCAAAGCCAACTGCTATTTTTGCTCATGACGATTACCTTGCAGCAAGAATAATTGTGGTTTTAAATAAACTTGGGTTGAAGGTCCCCGAAGATGTTTCCATAATTGCACCTGGTGATACACTTGATTACAATCAACCGTTTATTCCAAGGATCACAACCATGCGAATAGATACCGAAATGCTTGGGAAACTTGCTGGGGAAATGATGGTTCAACGCCTTTCGGGAGCAATCAATTCCATTCAGGTGTTGAAGGTCAAGCAGCATCTTATTGATAGAGGTTCCTGCAGAGCTCTTTAAAAGGGTAATTTTGATTATTCATTCTGAAAGGAGGTGATATAGAGCTCTGAATATTATAACATTCTTGTTAATTAAAAAAATTACACAGAAGGAGGCAGAAAATAATGAAAAAGACTATTTTATTGGTAATGGTAATTACTCTTGCAATAATGATGGTCTTTGGTCTGGCATATGCGGGAGGCGAAAAAAAAGGGGCAGAAAAGGAGGCGGCGGAGAAAGCTCCTGAAAAAGCCCCAACTGAAATCAGAGAAATAAAACTTTACCACGATAATCCTGAATGGCAATCATTCTGGGAAGAAATGGGTGAGGCTTCTGCCCAGGATATTGGTGTGAGAGCAGTGCCCACCGCTTTTGAAACACAGGTATACAAATCAAGAATTAAGGTGGATCTTCCCACCAGCAGGGCGCCATCGGTTTTTAAGTGGTGGTTCGGCTACAGGGCTTTTGAACTAATGAAAGCCGGTTTGCTAGCTGATCTTTCCGACGTTTGGGCAAAAGTTGAGAAAAATTATCCTCCTGGAATAAAGGAGGCACTTACCATTGATGGAGTCCCCTATGCACTTCCATTTAACGTAGGATATTGGGTCTGGTTCTACAGCAAGGCAGTCTATAAGAAATATAATCTTGTGCTTCCCAAAACATGGGATGAGTTTATGAAACAGCTCGAATTTCTTAAAAGTAAGGGGGTCTATGGCATAGGAAATACCATAGGCAAATCTCGGTGGACTTCATTCATAGTACCCATGGAGTTGATCTATCGTGTTGATGCGGATTTTTACGTAAGACTGATGAATGGTAAGGCTCACTACACCGATCCAGAGGCTGTAAAGGCGATGGAAATATGGAAAGAAATGCTGGAAAAGGGTTACTTTGCACCCATGGATGCCACCTATGTTGAGGATCTACCAAGAATGCTCAAAGAGGGAACACTTGCATATGCTCCCTTTGGTGATTGGTATGGTGGTATTCTCCAGCAACAGGGACTGGTTCCAGAACAGGATTATGGTGTTTTTATACCTCCTCCAATAACGCCAAGGGGTAAGGATTCTATAATTCTTGAGATTTCACCCCTGTGTGCCGGAAAGAATTCACCTGATCTTGAAGCTGCAAAAGAGTGGTATGTATGGTATGCTGGTAAGCATTCCGCACAGATACTATGGGAAAAACTCAGATTTGTAAATACTGTGCATATTACTGCCGATGAGATTAAAAAGGGTGATCCAACACTGGCGCATGAGATGGATTTAATCAAAAATTACCCGAATAAGATGATAAGATTCTGGGAAGCAACCCCTGTGGAGATAGTCGAATACGCGGTTGATGCTTTCAACACGATGCTGGTACATCCGGATCAGTATATGGTACTGCTAAAGGGAATTGAGGAAAAGGCCAAAGAAGTCTGGCCCAAATATGGGGTGAATTACTAGGAAAAGATTACCCGGCTCCTTCTGTGAAAGGGGTCGGGTATTTTTTTAAAAATTCAATTTTTTGTTTATTTCAAACATAGATAATCCAGGTAAAGCTATGGAGAGAAGGGGAAAGTTAAGAACGGATACATTGTTTCTGATTCCTGCCATGGTATTTGTTCTTATGTCTGAACTTGTTCCCATTGTCTATACAACATATCTTGGGTTTATGGATTGGGATATAATAAACCCACCCAAATGGGCTGGTATATCAAATTACGTAAAGGTATTCTCGACTCCAGAACTGATCAATGCACTGAAGAATACCATTTACTGGGTTCTTGGTACCCTTATTTTTGCAGTGGCCTTCCCTTTGTTTATTGCAGCGCTTTTAAACAGGGTTAAAAGAAGAACAATATTCAAGCTAATATTTTTTATACCATCCACTCTATCTCCTACAGTTGCTGCAATTTTCTGGAGAAGGACACTCGCCAGCCAGAAAGGAGCTCTCGTTTCGCTTTTAGATCTTTTTGGCGTTCAGATTCAACCCATACTGACAAATCCCCAGATAAACACCTTTGTTATGATTGGAGTATGGGTGTGGCAATTCTTTGGGATTAACCTAATAC
>QMQA01000276.1 GCA_003648845.1 Candidatus Aerophobota bacterium | reverse complement strand
TACAAAACTAAAAGATTGGTAATAAAATAAAGAAGCATAGCTCCCAGACCGATCAGGACAGCATATCCTCCAGCCTCCCTTCTTCTACCATACATTCCTCCCCAGAGGATGCTCCAGGCAAGCCAGTAAAGCATTAATGGTATAACCGAAAGTAAAGTGATAATCACCATATCCCTGTGTTTTAGATGGGAGATTTCATGCCCCAGAACTGCCTTTAATTGGTCTTTGTTCAGGAGTTTCTGGATTCCCCGGGTAACACAGACCCTTCCATCTCCAAGACTTCTTCCGAAGGCAAAAGCATTAGGAATTGCCAGTTCAGAGATTCCAACCTTTGGTTTTGGAATATCGGCTCGTTGAGCAAGTTCTTCCACCATCCGGTGGAGTTCAGGTTCTTCCCTTTCCGAAACCCACTTTACCCTCATTATCATCTGTACCAGCGAAGGTCCAATCAGGTACTGAAATCCTACAAACAGAAAGGCTAAAACAAGGTAAAATAAAGCATTTCCTGCTCCCACCCATGTCCCAATTCCGGTAATTACTCCATATAAAATGCTAAACATCAATGCTACCAGAAGCCACATTTTAATTTGAAGTCCCATCTTAGTTTTCCCCCTTATTTCATTGTCAATTATCTGATTTTAAAAATAGTTAAAAATGGATAAATTGCAAGTACCTTTTAGCCAGAATAACTATAGCCTGCTCTTATCATTTTTCATATTTTATGTAAAATACTTCAAGTGTCTGTCATTTTGAAGGTGTGAATATTGAAATTTTACTTGACACGTTTTGGACTGTCCAAATTGCAAATTAAATCCTTTCTCAATTACAACAGGAGATTGAAAGAAACGCTTCAGATGCTCTCTCGTTAAATTAAAATAGAAAAAGATAAAATGATCCGCAGACTATCAAGAGAGGATTTTGATTCTATACTGAAGATTATCAATGATGCTGCAGGGGCCTATAAAGGTGTAATTCCAGATGATAGGTGGAATGAGCCCTACATGTCAGCTCAAGAGCTCAAAGAACAGATCAGCTCGGGCGTGGAATTTTTTGGCTGGGAAGAAAAAGGGCAGATAGTTGGAGTTATGGGAATTCAATACGTGAAAGATACAACCCTCATAAGACACGCCTATGTGCTAACAGAATATCAGAGAAAAGGGATCGGAGGCAGGTTACTTAAATATTTGACGGGTTTGGCTAAGTCGCCCGAAATCCTGGTAGGAACCTGGAAGGCTGCGACCTGGGCTGTTGAATTTTATAAAAAACATGGATTTAAATTAACCTCACTTGAAGAAAAGGATAAGCTTTTAAGAGAATACTGGAACATCCCGGAAAGACAAATAGAGACCTCTGTTGTATTGCGACTTAGAAAGAATAGATAGATATATAAATTTGTAGAAAGTGGGCTGCGTGAAAAAGCTCAACATAGATGACAGGCTGCCTTGTGGTCTTTGCTCACTAAACGCAAGGGTGGTTTTGAAATTTGACATTTGTCTGTGGCAAAGCTACATCGAGGGTGAAATCTACAACCGGAGGGAGGGTTAATAGAACTGGAAACCTCTCCTTTTAGTGTCAGGTCTTTTCGCCTCCTTGCAGGGTCGGAGACAGGGATGGCTGACAGTAGTGCTTTAGTATAAGGATGTTGAGGATTGGAGAAAATTTCCTCTTTTCTCCCCACCTCAACAATTTCTCCCAGATACATAACGCCTATCCAATTTGAGATGTATTTGGCTACCGCTAAATCGTGAGTTATGAAAACATAGGTCAAATTTTTCTCATCTTTCAATTTGAGCATTAACTCAAGTATTTTTGCCCTCAAGGAAACATCAATCATTGAGATTGGCTCATCAGCGACAACTAACTCTGGATTAAGTATCATGGCTCGGGCTATTGCTGCTCTTTGCCTTTGTCCACCGCTCAGCTCATAAGGGTAAGCGTTATAAAAGTTGTCAGCAGGTTCTAAACCTACCTTTTCCAGCATCTCCAGGACAATTTTCTTTTTCCTTTCTCCTGTTGCTATCCTGTGAATCTCGAGGGGGTGACCTACGCTATAACCTATTTTCATCCTGGGATTGAGAGAAGCGTAAGGGTTTTGGAAAATTATTTGTACAGCTTTTCTAAACTTTCTTAGCTCTTCTCCTTGCAAAAAAGTGACCTCCTTTTCTTTAAAGAAAATTTTTCCTTCAGTAGGTTCAATAAGGCGTGTAATTAACCTCCCTGTGGTTGTTTTCCCGCATCCACTTTCCCCGACTAAACCAAAAACCTCTCCTTTATTTACTTTGAAGCTTATGTTGTTAACTGCCTGCACGTATTCAATTCTCCTGGAGAATATTCTCTCCAGGAAGCTTTTTTTGAACCGGAAAATATTTTTTTAAGTTAACTACTTCAAGCTCAATCATTTTCTTAACTCATATCTGAAACACTTGACCATATGCTCTGTTTCAACTTCTATTAACGGAGGTTCTTTTCTCTACAGATGTCTGTAGCATATGGGCAGCGAGGGTGAAATCTACACCCCCTGGGAGGATGAGTGAGGTCTGGAGGCATACCGGGAATATAACTGAGTTTTTGGTCGGATAATTGAATATTAGGCACAGAATTTAAAAGCCCCTCTGAATAAGGGTGCAGATGTTCCTCAAAGAAAACTTTTGCCTGTGCAAATTCGACTATTTGACCGGCATACATTAGAGCGATTTTGTCAGCAATTTCGGCAACCAGACTTATATCATGTGAGATTGGGATCATTCCCATCTGATACGAAGTTTTGAGTTTCTTCATCAAATTCAGGATTTGAAATTGAACTATCACATCAAGGGAAGATGTAAATTCGTCAGCTATAAGAAGGTCCGGATTTAGAGCTATTGCCAGAGCTATCCCAACTTTTTGTCTCATTCCTCCGCTAAATTGATGGGGGTAATCTTTACTTCTCTCGAATGGAATCCCTACCTCGTTTAGCAACAGCGCCATTCTCTCCTCAGCTTCTTTCTGTGTTACTTTCTTGTGTGTTTTTATTGTTTCAATTAAATGCTCACCTATCCTCATCAGAGGATTCAGCGAAGTCATTGGATCCTGGAAAACCATAGAAATCCGTC
>QMQA01000275.1 GCA_003648845.1 Candidatus Aerophobota bacterium | reverse complement strand
GCTCCAAATGTTACACCTCTCAACAGGTGTTTACGAAGAACAAATGTAAAGACAGCCACAGGGATCAGGAATATTGATGCTCCAGCCGCTATAACTCCCCAGTCTACCATCCCAATACCAAGCTGTGATGGAATAAATGGAGGTGCAGTCTGGGCTTTCCTTGTGGTCATTATCAGTGCAAAAACGTACTCGTTCCATGCAAATATAAAACAGAAAACGGCTGTGGCGGCAATGCCTGTCGCAGCCTGCGGCAGCACCACCTTTCTGAAAGCTTCAAATCGAGTGTATCCATCAACCATTGCAGCTTCCTCATACTCGGTAGGTATTTCATCTATAAATCCCTTCATAACCCACGTGGCAAATGAAACATTGAACGTGGTATACAGCAGGATTAAACCTACTCTTGTATCATTTAATCCGAAAAACCTATACATGAGAAAAAGTGGAATTGTAACTACTACTGGAGGTAGCATCCTGGTACTCAGTATAAAGAACAACCAATCATTCTCCCCTTTAAACTTAAACCTCGAAAAACCATAAGCTGTTAGAGTACCAAGTCCTACCGCAAGGATAGTACTGAAAACAGCTGATATAACACTGTTTAAAAGTCTTCCTGGAAAGGGAGAAATACCAATAATCTTCTGGCCCAAATCAAGAACTCCTTTCTGCCACCACTTCGCCTTAGCTCTCAACTCTTCCAGTTCTGCTTTGTTCCTGACTAGAGATCGTTTTGTAAAAAGCTTTACATAATTTGTTATCTCTGGCTTAAAGAAAATCTTTGGTGGAACCGCCGTTACATACTGCCAGGGCTTAAAAGATGTGGAAATAACCCAATATATTGGGATCAGATATATCACAGTAACAATCAGTATAATACCAATAATGATCCTATGAATTAATCTGCGTTTTCCTATCATTGGTACTGGCATTTCACATTTCCTTTGCTTTATTGAGGTATTTAATATAGATATTACTTATTGCAATAATCATTATAAGCACAATGTAGGCGAAAGCAGAGGCTTTGCCTGTATTCCATTGCTGGAACGCTAACCTGTATAGATTGATTGCTATAAGCTCTGTGGCTGTTCCAGGTCCACCTCCCGTCATTACAAACGCAATATCAAACGTCTTAAATGCTTCCATGGTTCTAAATATAAGAGCTATGAGAAGCAACGGAGATACCAGGGGAAGAGTTATTCTTCTGAATTTAAACCACCAAGAGGCTCTATCAATCTCAGCCGCTTCATACAGGTATTCCGGAATCGCAGAAAGTCCAGCCAGAGAAAGTAGCATTACAAAAGGAGACCACATCCATATATCCGTTATGGCTACCGCTATCAGGGCAAGTTTTGGATTGGCAAGCCATGCAAAATCCTTCGGAAGTCCTAACATATAATTTATTATTCCCCAGCCTGGATTCCAGAGAAGCTTCCAGAATAAACCTACCACGGCCATCGACATCATCATTGGAAGAAGAATAAGCGTGGTAATTAATCCTTTAGCCTTGAAATCCCTATTGAGAAGAAGAGCTACACCAAATCCAATAAAAAACTCTCCCGCAACCGATATAATCACGTACTTAAATGTTATAAAGAAATATTGCCATATTGCTTTGTCCATCAGGACCTCTTTGTAGTTCTTTCCTCCAATCCAGTTTGGATTAACCCCTGGAACTCTCGGTTTAACAGCACTGTAGTCGGCAAAACTCAGACCGAGTGACCATATAAGCGGGAAAATATTTATACATATTAAAAGTATAATTGTTGGAAGAACAAAGAGTCTTTTAATGGCAGTGTCAGATAATCCTCTTCTAATAAGCACTGCTCCATTTGCCGCATTACTCATCTTTCCCATCCTGTAATTTTAATTAAAAAAATAAACCAGGGGAAATAACCTCCCCTGGTTTTAGCTATTACCTTCTATTTTTTGTAGTATCCAGCCCTTTCAAAGATTGCTTCCCACTCTTCAGCTATTGTATCCAGAGCTTCCTTGGCTGTTTTCGACCGGGCTACAACGAACTCATGGAACTCTCTCTGGCAAACCTCGAGAAGCTCAGCATACTCCGGTACTGCCCAGAAGTCTTTGACCATCTGCATCGTCTCCATAAAGGACCTGTTATACGGAGTAGCATTGAGGAACTTCTCGGATTTAAGCGTAGCAAGGTGGCAGGTGTATCCACCAAGCTCAGCCCACTTCTCCTGGGTTTCCGGTTTTACAAACCACTCAAGCCAGTCGAATGCCAGATCCTGTTTCTTTGAGTATGTTATAATGGAGGCACCCTGACCACCAAGTGCAGCCCATCTTCCTTTGGGACCTTTTGGCATTGCAAAGAATCCCATTTTATCAGCATATTTGTTCATTTCCGGATTAACCAGGGCGGGGAAGAAGGCATAGTAATTCATCGACATAGCAACAAGACCTTCAGCTATTGCCTGGTTATTATCCATGAAGAAAGCGTTACCCCAATCAGGCGGACAGAACTTGTAGAGTTCTCCATAGAACTCAAGGGCCTCAATTCCTTCAGGAGAGTTGAGAATTCCCTTTACCCTATAGGTCTTGTAATCACCAAGCTCAGCTCCCCATGCCCCACAGGACATTTTCAACACCCATTGTAATTGCATCGTAGTCTTTCTGTGTATAGATTGCAACACCATAGAAGTTCTGATCTGGCCTGTAGAAGAACTCAGCAACATCTCTCAACTGGAACCATGTTTCGGGAACATCAAGTTCATATCCATATTTCTGCTTGAATGCTGCTTTCTCTTTCGGATCCTCAAAAAGATCTTTTCTGTAGGACCAACCACATGCGTCACCCTCAAGAGGTACAGCCCAATATCTTCCGCTTCCCTTTGGATATTCAGCATATCCGATTATTGTCGTCTTTGAGAACGTTTTGTCCACATTGTGTTCTTTAATCCAATCTGTCAGCTCCACATAGTGTCCCTGTGTTGCACCTCTACCAAGCCACTGGGAATCACCAACAACGATGTCGTAAGCATCACCATGGGCAGCAAGCTCATTGAATGTTTTGGTCTGAAAATCACCCCATGGAGTTGTTTCAACATTAACAACTACCCCAGTTTCTTCAGTGTAAATGTTGCAT
>QMQA01000274.1 GCA_003648845.1 Candidatus Aerophobota bacterium | reverse complement strand
GTTTAAATCCCCATCTTTTTGAGATGGCTAATATCCGTGATCAGAACTCCTGGGTTCATATGAGAGAGCCTGAAAAAGCTACGGAAAAGGCAAAAGACCTTGTAAGAATGGCAGTGGCAAAGGTTGAGTTAAAAAGGCCTTTGCCCAGTTTTTCTTCAGAAGTTATTAAGAAGGCTCTTGTTATTGGAGGTGGTTTAGCAGGAATGGTAGCTGCTCTAAATATAGCTGAGCAGGGGTTTGAAGCGTATCTTGTTGAAAAAGAAGCCCGATTGGGAGGAAATCTGAGGAATCTTCATTATACTCTGGATAATGAAAATGTGCAGGGTTATCTGGAGTCAATAGTTAAGGAGGTGGAAGAAAACCCAAGAATCAAAGTTTACAGGGATACCAGGATTAAAAGTGTGGAGGGATATGTAGGAAATTATAAGACCACAATAGTGCAAAACGGTAACGAGATGGAGTTAGATCATGGGGTAATAATTGTAGCTACTGGTGCTAAGGAATTAAAGCCCCAGGAGTACTTATACGGAGAAGATGAGAGAGTAATTACCCAATTAGAGCTTGAGCAGATGTTAGCCAGACCTGATTCCAAAATTCCCAGTCTCAACACAATAGTTATGATTCAATGTGTTGGCTCCAGGGAGGATGAAAGGCCGTATTGTAGCCGGGTATGTTGCAGTGATGCTCTGAAAAACGCTCTCAGAATAAAAAAAGAGAATCCTAAAGCAAATATATTTATTTTGTACAGAGATATAAGAACCTACGGATTTAAAGAGAAGTTCTACCAAGAAGCCCGAGAAAAAGGAGTAATCTTTATTAGATATGATAAGGAGAGGAAGCCTTATGTGAGAAAGGAAGCTCAGGGTTTGAAAGTGGAAGTTTTTGACCCTATTCTTAGAGAGAAACTTATTATAAGCTCTGACCTTCTGGTATTAAGTGCAGCTATAGTTCCCAATGAAGATAATCAAACTCTTGCTCAATTGTTAAAGGTTCCTTTAACCACGGATGGGTTTTATTTAGAAGCTCATGCAAAATTGCGTCCGGTAGACTTTTCTACCAGGGGTGTATTTTTGGCAGGAATGGCTCATGGCCCAAAATTTATCAGCGAGACTATTTCTCAGGCCTGCGCTGCTGCTCAGAAGGCCTGTGCGATAATTTGTAAGGATAGTGTTGAAGCGGAGGCAATTATCGCTGAAGTTAATGAGAGGTGGTGCAGAGGGTGTGGAATGTGCGTCTCGGTATGTCCCTATGAGGCTATAAGTATCGATGGGGAGACTAACCTGGCCAAGGTAACCGAGGTGCTTTGTCAGGGTTGTGGTAGTTGTGCTGCTACTTGTCCCAGTGGAGCTATTCAGCAGAAAGGTTTTCAAAGAAAACAAATTCTTTCTATGGTAGATGCAGCAATATAAAATTATAAGGACAATAGAGGAGGTAATTAATGGCTGACTTTGAGCCGAAAATAGTTGGATTTCTTTGTAATTGGTGTACCTATGCAGGGGCAGATCTCGCAGGTACTTCGAGGATGCAATACCCACCAAATGTTAGACCTATAAGGGTTATGTGTTCAGGATCAGTTGATTCCGCTTATGTCCTTCGAGCTTTGCTGGAAGGAGCTGATGGAGTACTTATTGGCGGATGTCATCCGGGAGATTGTCATTATATAAGTGGAAACTATAAGGCAAGAAGGAGAGTTACCGTTTTAAAAAGTATTTTAAGAACCTTAGGGTTGGGTGATGATCGAGTCTGGATTAGATGGATCAGTGCCAGCGAAGGCAAAAGGTATGCGGATACTATCTCTGAGATGACATCCTACTTGAAAAAAATAGGTCCTAATCCTGTAAAAAAATCCTGGTGTTTATAGAGGTGAATAAATGAGCAAAGATGTGATTGTTAAGGTAAAGGATTCCAATGTTAAAGAAGCAATTAACTCCTTCTTAAAGTCTCTTTTTGAAAGAAATCTGGTAAGTGCACTTTTGGTTCCTCGAGAGGTTCCTTCGAAAGATAATGTAGTTCAGAGTCTGGTAACCAATCCTGATGAGATAAAGGAGGCAAATGTTGTTGCTCCTGTTCTTCCTGTTAACTCGGCAAGAATTATCTCCGATATGACCCGAATAGCCCCCAATAAAACTCCTGTAGGAGTTGTCCTCAGATCTTGTGAAATAAGGGCGTTATTAGAACTTGTTAAATTAAAACAGGCTTCCTTAGATAATTTACTTATAATTGGAGTAGATTGCCTGGGTACTTATTCGGTTAGCGATTATCAGACTCTTTGTCAGCAAGGAATTTCACCTTGGGATGAGCTATTGAGGAAATTCAAGCAAGAGAAAGAGGACTCTAAATTAAGAGAAGCCTGTAAGGTATGTGAATATCCTGTTCCTTCTAATGCGGACTTAACTTTTGGCTTGATAGGAGTGGATTTTGAGAAGGGTATTCTCTTGCAATCACATACCGAGAAAGGAGAAAAGATTTTAGAAAGATTCTCCTACCCAGAATTTAGCCAATCAAAAAAGAGAGAAGAATATGTTTCCAGGTACATCAGTAAAAAAATAGAAAAAAGAGACCAACTTTTTTATCAAACAAAAAAAGAGGTAAACGGGTGGGAAAAATTACTTTCAGTTTTTTCTACCTGTATAAATTGTCATAATTGTATGAGAGTTTGTCCCATTTGCTATTGCAGAGAATGTTTCTTTGAATCACCTACTTTTGAATTTGATTCAGAGAAATATCTCAACTGGGCAAAAAGAAAAGGCTCTATTAAAATGCCCAGGGATACAATCCTTTTTCATCTTGGGAGAATGAGTCATATGGCTACTTCCTGTGTGGGATGCGGGGTTTGTGAACAGGCCTGTCCAAGTAATATCCCTCTTCTTAAAATATTTAAGACAGTAAGTCATGATGCGCAACAGATTTTTAAATATGTTCCAGGAAGAAGTTTGGAAGAGCCCTTACCACTTACTACCTTTAAAGAAGATGAACTTCAAAAGGTGGGGGAGGAGTGAAATGAGTGAAAAAGAAGAAGAGATTATTAAAGTAGATAAGCTGGATCCAAATTTTAAATATGAGATTCAAAAACAACCCGGGGGTGAGGGTATTACTCGCTGTTTTGCCTGCGGAACTT
>QMQA01000273.1 GCA_003648845.1 Candidatus Aerophobota bacterium | reverse complement strand
TCGCAGTGGTGATCTTTCTGCCATAAAAAGCAGGGAAAAGTGCGAGTGTGGACGCACTCACCTCAGGATTGGTTATATAAAGGGAAGAATTGATGATATGCTTATTATCAAGGGAGTAAATTTTTTTCCAAGTCAGGTAGAAGAAGTTTTGATGTCCATTCCAGGAGTAAAGGAGCACTATCAGATAGTGGTGGAGGAGGAAAACGGAATAAAAAAAGCTCATATAAACGTTGAAGCTGAAGAGGGTGTGAAAGCATCTCAGATAGAAAAAAAACTGGAGGAAGCACTGGGAGTATCCTTAAAAAGCAGGGTCTTTAAACCTGGCCAGCTGGAGAGAAAGCCCGGAAAGGCAGAGAGAGTGGTTTATTTAACAAAAAAGAAAAAGGAAATCCTTAAAGGTGATTTTTGATATCCTCATTCATGGTTTTGAGTGGGCAAGCATCTACATCCTTATTGCAGCGGGATTTTCTCTAATATTCAGTGCCAGCAAAATAATAAACCTGGCACAGGGAGAATTTGTGATGTTAGGGGGGCTGGTGGGGTTTTCCCTTTATTCACTCCACCTGCCTGTCCCTCTTGTACCTTTTCTCTCAGCAGTTGTGGTAGCCTTCACAGGTATAGCTACAGAAAGAGTTGCTATTTGTCCGGCCAGGAGAGCCTCTCCCACCTCTCTTATTATTATAACTATAGCTCTTTCCATCATATTAAGGTCATCAGCCGCTTTGATATGGGGACCTTATAGCTTCAGGATACCCGGATTTTCCACTGCTTTTCCTTTTAAAGCTGTTTCTGGTGTGGTCGATCCTGATTATCTTTTAATTATCGTGGTTTGCTTTGTATCCATTAGTCTGATTGGTTTATTTTTGAAGAAAACCAGGTTGGGAAGGTCTATTCGTGCCTGCTCAATGGATGCCATAGGGGCAAAGATAATGGGGGTTTCTCCGGAAAAAATGCGAGCACTTTCCTTTTTTATATCCGCTGGATTGGGTGGTCTTGTTGGAGTTTTAATTGCTCCAGTATTTTACGCCAGCTCTGACCTTGGACTTAACCTGGGCATTAAGGGATTTTGTGCAGCAGTTCTCGGAGGGATGGGCAGTATCCCGGGAGCAGTTGCCGGAGGGATTATAATAGGTTTGTCAGAGGCTGTGGGAGCATCTTTTGCCTCATCTTATAGAGACATTATAGCTCCTGTCCTTATGCTTGTTGTTCTTTATGTTAAACCAAAGGGAATTGTAGGGGGGAGAGATTGAGGAAAATTTTTATTAAATGGACAGTCTTCATAGGGGCGGCAGTAGCAGTTCCCTTTATTTTTGAATACATTCTTTTATATCCACTGGAGCCTGTTCTTCGAGCAGGATTTTTTGTTATGCTTGCGGTTAGCTTAGCTCTGGTGGTGGGTCTTGCGGGACAGATCTCTTTAGGTCATGGTGCATTTTTTGGAATTGGAGCCTATACTGCTGCTATCCTTGCTACAAGATCCGGCCTTCCAGCTTTTTTTACGATTCCTCTGGGGACTCTGGTAGGCATGACGGCCGGATTTCTAATTGGGTATCCTGTCCTTAAGCTGAGAAGCTACTATCTTGCTCTTGCCACCCTGGTTGTGGGAATAGCGGTGCAGGAGTTTTTTAAAGCAGCGGATCCTCTAACAGGAGGAGAAATGGGACTTTACAATATACCTAATATCAAGATAGGCAATTTTGAATTTTATTCCCCCCTTGCCCATTATTATCTTGTATGGACCTTTGCTTTATTGACGATTTTTATCTGTGATCGTATCTCCAGGTCTTCAACAGGGAAAAGGCTGAAGGCTCTTCACTCAGATGAGGAAGCTGCAGCCTGTGCGGGTATTGATGTTTTTCAGACGAAGGTTAAAATTTTTATCTTCTCCTCAGCTCTTGCTGCTTTTGCTGGTACCCTGTTTGCCCATTGTTCCTATGGTACTATAGACCCTGGCGAGTTTGGTGTAAGTCTTTCCATTAAAATCATCACTATGGTGGTTATAGGAGGAATGTACTCAGTTTACGGAGCTGCTATGGGTGCTATAATTATATCTCTACTTCCGGAACTAATAAGAAGATTGGGGGATTTTGTTTATATAGACCTTACACAGATAACTCATCTGAACGATATAGTATTTGGAGTTGTGTTAATTATGTTTATAATATTTAATCCCCAGGGTATTCTGGGAAAGCAGGAGGGATAAGAATTGTTGCAGGTAAAGCAGATATCTCGCTTCTTCGGGGGCCTGATAGCTCTTGAGGATGTATCCTTAGAGATTAAAGAAGGAGAGCTTGTGGGACTGATGGGCCCCAATGGTGCCGGCAAAACCACACTTTTTAACATCATAAATAATTTTATTCCTCCCACGAAAGGTAGTGTTTATTTTAAAGGAGAGGAAATTACAGGGCTTCCTCCTCATGAGATTACTAAAAAAGGCCTGGTAAGAACATTTCAAAATGTAAGGGTTTTTGAACATCTTGATGTGCTGGAAAATGTTGAGGTAGCAGTACCTGAAAATGAGAGAATAGGTCTTTGGCAAAGTATGTTTCCTCTTCCTAAAACCAGGTTAATAAGCGAGTTTATAAAAAATAGAGCGATTGAGTGTCTAAAAATTGTTGGGTTATCTCACCTTGCCAGAAGAAGCTCCTCTTCCTTAACCTTTGGACAACAGCGTCTTCTGGGAATTGCACGTGCTCTTGCTTGCAGACCGCAGATTCTGCTTCTTGATGAGCCTTCGGCTGGTTTAAATAAATATGAGACGATGGCTTTATTTAAAGTGATCCAGGAAATTCATGCAAAGAAAGTTGCAATTTTCATTATTGAACATGACATCGGTATGCTTATGGATCTTGCCCAGAAAATAATTGTGCTGGATAAGGGTAGAAAGATAATGGAAGGGACACCTGATGAGGTAAAAGGAGAGGAGAAAGTCTTAGAGGCTTATTTTGGGAGAAAGAAAAAGTGTCTTGTTTAGAACTTGTAGAAGCTGAGGCTGGATATGGACGGATAAAAGTTATTAAAGGAATAAATCTTTGTGTTGAGGAGGGAAAAGTAGTTCTTCTGGTTGGTCCCAATGGATCAGGTAAAAGCACTCTGGCAAAGGTAATTCTTGGGCTGG
>QMQA01000272.1 GCA_003648845.1 Candidatus Aerophobota bacterium | reverse complement strand
TCACAAAGGTTTACTATTTTACTCAGGTATTTATTTTTAATAGAGAGTTAAAGTTCCCCGCGAGCAAACAGTCCCTACCTAATACACCCTAAAAATTTATACCGCACGTTTTTATTAGCGCTTTCTCTATGATTTCAGAATTTTATACCGAAATTGTTTCGTTGATTTTAGTGTGATTAGAGTATTTTGTTGACAATATAAAGCTTATAGACTTCTTATATTAAGCTTTCTATACTTTATTTTGTAAAACAAATTTAATTGACAAATTTTCAGAGCTCCACTTGACAAAAAACAGTATTAAAAATTATTATTAGTATTAGACCTTTAAGAAGGGATAGGCTAAAATAAGGGCCGGGAGGTGGTGAGATTAGAAAGGTAAATAGGCCCATCAGCCTGGGGGTAAGGAAGGCTTTCCAGAAGAGAAGTGTCGAAAGATTATTTTTCTCTTTTGGAATGGAAACTTTCCACAAAAGAATGAACCATGTTATCTATATGTAAGAGGAGAAATAAGATGCAAAGTTTTTTTAAAAAAATTTTGATTCCAGTGATAATAGGGTTTTTGTTGAGTGGTATGGGGTTTGATTTAACTACTCAGGTGATGGCTAAAGAAGTCATAGTTTGGAAAATGGCTACCAAAATGCCACCAGAAAGCCCGGAAGGAAAAGCCTTCCAGCTATTTGCAGATAAGGTAAAGGAAAAGAGTGAAGGAAGAATGAGGATAGATGTTTATCCGTCTGAACAGTTAGGCAAAACAGAAGCTGTTATCGAGATGGTTAGAGCAGGCACAGTTCATGTGTATCCAGAGGGAATTGGTTACCTTGAGAGGTTTATTCCCGCGTATGGAACTGTTAATCTCCCTTTCGTTTTTGAGAATAGAGCCCACTGGAAAAGGTTTGTACAGAGTCCTCGAGTAAAAAAATGGGAGGAAAGACTTCGGAGAGAATATGGGATCAGACTTCTTGGTGATCCAGCAGCTTTTGTAAGGGGTCCCTATAGGGTATTAGTATCTAAGAAGCCCATTCTTTCTGTTGAGGATGTCCAAGGATTAAAACTGAGAATGTATCCAAATGATACAGTAATAGCAGTTTGGCAGAAATTGGGAGCAGACTGCATTATGCTGGCATGGACAGAAATCTATGAATCCTTACAAAGAGGACTAGTAGAAGCTTGTACCTCGCCTGTTGCGCTTGTGGATGCGATGAAATTCCAAGAAGTGGCTAAGTATATATTGAGGACCAATGAATTTCCCCAGGGGATGGCTTTCATGACTAATAATAAAGCTTTTGAAAGCCTTCCTTCCGACTTGCAACAAGCTGTATTAGAAGCTCACAAAGAAGCTTCCGAATTTAGTGCAAAAATCATGTCTGAGGCAGCGGAAGAATCAATTGAGAGGATGATAGAAAGAGATGGCGTCACCTTTATTCGTGCTCCTATGGCACCTTGGAGGAAAAAAGTGAGACCTCTTTATGAAAAATGGGAGGAAGAAAAGAGAATTCCCCAGGGGATAATTGAGTATATTGAGAAATTAAAGTAATTTCTTAAAAAATATATAAAAATTCAGGTTCCGGATTCGACACTTTGCTAAAGTGTCGAATCCGGAGAAAGGTGAAATGGGTAGACTGTGGAAATCAAAAGATGTAGTGGACCCCCAAAATGTCAAGTCCGAAATTTTCTGTAAATTACCTCCAAGATAAGGAAGATATATCCGAGGAGAAAATGCTAAACAAATTCTCCTCATCACCTCTGCTCTTTCAAAAAAAACCAGGGGAAAATAAGCTAAATTCCCTTATTGTCCTTAATTTCAAAGATTAATACAGGGCTCATATAGGATTTTTTAACTGCCAGGTCAAGAAAAATCTACTCTCACACCAAAAATAACTCCTTACATGAGTCTTAAATAGTACCTTTAACCCTAAAAGCTCTTTCTCAGAAAATTTAGGTTACTACCACCTCCTTTCCAGGCTCAACTTTAAGGATCTCATTTTCTCCCTCGTAAAGAGGCTTCATTTTCATGTATCTTCTTCCGGTTAACCACTCCTCATTTTGTTCTATACAAAGGGCACAGATAAGACGAAGACAGGCAAAGCTTCTTAGGATTGCCCGCTCGACGGTGTACTACAAACCGGTTGTGGATGAGTATAACTTGAAGCTGATGCACCTTATCGATGAAAAGTTTTTCAAAACACCCTTTTATGGATCCCGAAGGATGAGAGAGATGCTGAGGAGAAAAGGCTATAAGGTTAACAGAAAGAGGGTACAACGGCTCATGAGGCTTATGGGGATAGAAGCTATTTACCCTAAAAAGAGTCTCTCAAGGCCTTCTCCTGACCACAAGGTATATCCATATCTTTTGAGAAATAGAAAAGCAAGGAAGGTTAATGAGGTATGGAGTACCGATATTACCTACATCAGAATGAAGCACGGTTGGCTGTATTTAGTGGCGATTATGGATTGGATGAGTCGCTTTGTCCTCTCCTGGGAGCTGTCCACTACTCTGGAGGTTGATGTCTGTATCCGGGCACTAAAGAGGGCACTTGCAATTGGAACTCCTGAGATCTTTAACTCTGATCAAGGGTCTCAGTTCACCAGTTTAGCCTTTCTGAGATGCTTAGAGGAAAGAGGCATCCAAATCAGTATGGATGGTAGAAGAAAGCTTGTGACAATGCCTTTACTGAAAGATTATGGCGATCGCTAAAGTACGAGGAAGTGTATATCAACGATTATGAAACTGTTGGTGAAGCTAAAAAGGGAATTAGTAGTTATATGAGCTTTTACAACGGGGAAAGACCACATCAATCACTGAACTATAAAACACCAGCTGAGGTATATTTTAGTGACAAAGAGCAAGAGGATAAACGGTATCTTAAAGAATACAAAATACTGTCTAAATAATGGGGTCCACCTCACCCCCTTAACATCAGCTTGCTTTACTTGCTAAAATGGGCCATCCCTCTTTTATCTTGTCCGTTGAGGCATCTCTCACGGGAGCAAGGCCCTCTTGTTTTTCCGAGTACTCCTTAGAGATATCAGATAGATCCAGGGCTAAAACGGTATCTTCTTTAATAAAGGGCTTTGCCTCTTCTATCAAGCGCTCTCCTATGGTAACAGTAAGATCTTCG
>QMQA01000271.1 GCA_003648845.1 Candidatus Aerophobota bacterium | reverse complement strand
TTGCTGTGCAGTCAACAATCCATTCTTCTTTATTCGGATTTCTACCGATTCTGAAAATTGTTGTAGAATAAGTAGCGTCTTCTTCATCCAGAGTGATCTTATTTCCGAAGGGATCTCTGCATGTAACATCCGCACCGCTTACAGGTAAAGAATTCCAGAAAACCTTAAGGCTTATATTCACGTCACTCCCTTCTTTTATTCTCTGATTCTCCTTTGGCTCGAAAAACACAATGGTATAGATTTCGTTTTCGGATTTCACGATATTTATGTTCGTCTTTGCTGTACCGAAGTTTTCATACTCATCCGAAGCATAAACCTCTATCGTACATATCCCTTCTGGAAGACCAAACAGCTCATATTTTAAGTAGTACTCTCCTGTCTCGTTTGTTTTTATAACTTCTGTTTTCTGTTTGCAGAATGTAAGCTTTACTGTAGCCTTTACAGGCAGGTTATTTTTCTTTACTGTACCGTATAATATTATTGCGTCCGCTGTTGTATAGTTGTATCCGTCTGTTCGAATGCGAACTTTTATGATTTCTGGATTTACTTTTATGGTTGTGCTTTTTTCTTTACCTTCTACGGAAAATGTTACGGTATACTTTCCTTGAGCACTCTGCGGTATCTTAATACTTGCTTTGTATCTGCCGTTACCAAGGTCTTTAAGAACCGTATCGCGGAAGAGGTCTTTGGAATATACCTTTACAGCAAGGCCGGACTTTGGTTCATTACCCACTCTCACTTCCGCTTCTAAATCCATGTTTTCTCCGCGAGAGAATGTGGAACCGTCTTTTGGGGAGATGATGGATATGGAAATTTCACCCTGAGATGTTACTTCTACCTGAAAATATTCATACGCATCCTGAACATCGAGAGAAATACCATCGGCAACTATCCGGAGCTCATACACACCGACTTCAGAACATCCTATTTCCCATGAAACGATCTCTTCATCTCCTGCATTAAGGATGTAGGATTTTTTGTTTTCTGGTGTATTTACTACTGTGTTTTCCGTGAGGTTTGTCCACTCACCATTGAGCTTTATCTGGAGGTATATCTCAACCTCGCCGCAGTCCTCTCCTGAACAGAAAACACTCGACTGAAGGGATATACTCTGACCTGAAGTGAAGGAGAGATTTTCCATAGGAGAGATGGAAAGCACAGGTGATATCTGGCTTCCCGGTGCTTTGACTGTTAATGTTTTATGTGTTTCGTTTGAAATACTTTCATTCGATTCCGAAAGAATCGATAAAAGATATGTACCATTTGTATTGCCCTTAACGTTCCAAGAGAATTTACAATTGCTTACCACACCGCATACAAATGGATTTGCATCATCTGTTGTGAGGTCTCCTGTTTTTCCTATCAATTCACCGTTTTCGTATCTTAAAGAAACGGTGATGTTTCCACAGTAATTCTCAGTACAGTAAAGATTTCCGGAAATCTGGCTTGTGTTACCTGTTTCTATTAGATTGGGTGTTATACTTACATCTGAAAATATTATATTTCCCAGGGGTTCTGCTACTGTTAGGTAAAATTTAGAGGATAGTGCATCCTGTGTATTTGTAGAAACAGCCTTGACATATATATCCTGATAGGTGCCTGGAGAGTTTCCTTTGATTATGAATGTCACCCTGCACAAATCTCCGTCCTGCATGTTTTCTAAGCATGTTAGGGTTTTCCATGTTTTTGGGTTTTCATCTACAGTTATATCACCTGATGTTACGGGTATTTCGGTAGTATCTTGCATTGCATATACACTTACATTCCCACATGGGCCGTTAAGGCATGAAATTGTTGCGGTGAGATTGGCGGTTTCTCCTTTTTCTATTTCTATGGGTGTAAGAGAGGCATTCAGTGAAAGGGAGGGTGAAAGTGGAGATATAACTTGTAATGTGAGTGTTTGTTCATCCGTTTCACCAACATTCTCGACTTCCTGTGCATATACACCCAAGGAAGAGTAAGTTCCTTCGGTATTTCCCTGAATGCTCCAAGAAACAAGACATGTGTTACCTGGACCCAGCCTGCATATAACTGGATTCTCATCCTGTGTTGTCAGATCTCCCTGATCTGTCAGCAGAACACCGTCGTTTTTTGCATAGATTTTTACATCACCACAGTAATAATCTGTACATGATACAGAAGCGGAGAGTGTTGTGAATTCTCCTGTATATATAGTTGTGTTAGAAAGATATGCACTTTCTATTGTGATGTTACCAAGTTTTAATACTGTTTGTACTTCTCCTGAATACACCTCGCCCACATTTTCATAACTTGAGTTTGCTTTTACTCTGAAATAATACGGCTTGATTTGCGCATCATCGGAAATTTGAACCGTCCATATATATGAACACTGTGTGTTCTGGCTGTTGAGGTTCTGACACGAATACAGATTGTTTGAGGTTACATAAAATATATCACCGAAGCCAACCGGAACGGGCTTATAGGTAACCCCATCCTCGCTCCATTCAAGAAGCATTTCTACCTCTCCACAATCTCCATTGGAGCATGTTGTCTCTGCGGTTATGCTGAAGTAATTCAGATAACCGTTATCATCATATTTGCTTATCTCTTGCGGCGCAGAGATAGAAGCAGAAAGCTTGCCGTAAATTATCTCCAAATCGTATTCAATAGAGAGATTTAGCAAATCCATTTCCACGTACTTCTTTCCCCATCCCTGTGCTTGTGGTTCTATTCCTATTGAGTATATCCCGTCCAAGGAACATTCGGAAATGCAGGACAGCGGTATCGGAATTGTATAAACTGAGTATGATGTGCTTATAGATTTTGTGGAGATTAAAACAGGAATATCGCTGCTGCAATTAAGCACATAGAAATCAACCTGAATATCGGAACTGCTCGCCACCATTCCTGTAATCAAACTTGCTGAAGTGATGTTCACCCTTCTATCGATGCGCTGGACACCTTCAATAACAGGGTCCTCTTCATTCTGAAATGGAGGATAGGATTCTCTGGTCCAGTTAGCGATAACATACTGGGAAGTATAAATCTCAACCTCTTCATTATCGCATAAATCTTCCTCAATAGTAGATATTTCATCTCCAGAGATAGAATATACCCTGGCACTATCAGGGCATTTGTTATAAATCAGTGCCTGAGTATAACCTGTGGACAC
>QMQA01000270.1 GCA_003648845.1 Candidatus Aerophobota bacterium | reverse complement strand
ATTCCACCCTGGAGAAAATGAGGTCGCAAAATAAGCTTAATCTTGCGTACTCGCTTCTTGGCAAAGAGGTGGAGGTAATGGACAGGGAAAGTGGTGAGCTTACCAGTGGTATTGTGGAAGAGGTAAGTTTTGATGCGACTGAACCTCATATCTATTTTGATGGTTTAAGCTATGGATTAAGTGAGGTAGTTCGTGCCAGAATCAGAGAAGAGTCTTGATAAAATAATACATATCTGGGAGGGGCAAAATCTGGATTAGATTAAGGAGTGTGTGCCCATGATGCGATCACTTTATTCTGGTGTATCTGGTTTAAGGAACCACCAGATAAGAATGGATGTTCTGGGTAATAATATCGCTAATGTGAATACCTATGGTTTTAAAAAGAGCAGGGTGAGCTTTCAGGATATTCTCTCGCAGACTATTTCAGGTGCAAGTGCACCAACTGCTCAAATTGGTGGTGTTAATCCCAAGCAGGTAGGTTTGGGGATGACGGTGGCGAGTATAGACCGAATATTCACACAGGGTAGCCTTCAAACAACCGGCCTGAATCTTGACACTGCGATACAGGGCGATGGGTTTTTTATTCTGAAAAAAGGGGATGAAACATTTTATACCAGGGCAGGTGGATTCGGTCTGGATAAGAATGGCACTCTGGTAAATCCTGCAAATGGATTCAGGGTTCAGGGCTGGCGGGCTGTAAGAGCTGGAGCAGAGTATATTATTGATACCACAGCAGATGTAGAAGATATCATAATCCCGATTGGTGGCAAGGATCCGGCAAGGGCAACATCTGTTATCAGGTACAAGAGTAATTTGAATTCAGAGACACCGGTAATTCCGCCGGGAGTCACACCAACACCTGAAGAGCTGATGAAAGCAACAGTGGTAACAAATATCGATGCTTATGATAGCCTTGGGAATGTTCACAGAGTTACGGTTAGTTTTAGAAGATTGGCAGAAGAGAGAAATGCATGGATTGCGACTGCTACAGTTGAGGGTGCTGATGAAGCTAATCTGACGCTTGATGTGGCAGGTACCAATCCCAATACTACCAATTCTGTTATATTGAGGTTCGATAGTGATGGTGCCCCTGTTTCAATTCAGGATAACCCGGGTGTCACCGGAGCTCCAGCAGACGTTATGGCTCAGGGTAGACTTGTGGCAACGTTGAATATAACATTTCCTCAGCAGGGTACAACCCAGCAGATCACACTTGATTTTGGCACTTCTGGTCAATTTGATGGTATAACCCAGTTTGCTGGCGAGACAACAACCAAGGCTTATGAGCAGGACGGGTATGCAATGGGCTATCTCGAATCATTTATCATCGATAGTTCAGGTATCATCACGGGTATATACTCCAATGGAAATAAAGCCCCGATTGCCCAGATAGCGCTTGCGAGGTTCACAAATCCCCAGGGACTGAAAGCAGAGGGCGATAATAATTTCAGGGCAACAAACAATTCAGGGCTTCCCGACGTTGGAGCAGCGGGAACAGGAGGTAGAGGAAGGATAACACCTGGTGCATTGGAAATGAGCAATGTTGATCTTGCAGAACAGTTTACAGATATGATTGTAACACAGAGAGGATTCCAGGCTAATTCAAGAATAATAACAACGTCTGATCAGATGCTCCAGGAACTTCTGACTCTGAAGAGATAAAGGTTATATAGCTTATCTGGAGGTAATTTACTGAGCTTAAAACAAATAGGCAATTCAGTTATTGTTTTTGCTTGAAGCCCCTTTTTAAAGGGGCTAAAAGCATTTGTGTGGGAGGGGTTTCGTGATTAAGGTGACAAGGTTAAATGGGGATGAGTACTGGCTCAATCCCCATCAAATAGAGACAATAGAATCCAATCCTGATACCACGGTAACCCTTGTAACTGGTAAGAAAATAGTTGTCAGAGAAACCCCGGAGGAAATTATAAATGCTATAATTGAGTACAGGAAAAAATTGAGTCTCTGGGGAAATGAGGAATAAACATCTGGAGGTGATCACCTATGGATATTGCAACCATTGGTGGCCTTGGCATTGGATTTTTTGTTTTAATTGTTGGTATAGTTATTGCGGGTGGTGTTGGAGGGCTTTTTAGCTTTATAAGTATATCCTCTATGTTTATTACTGTTGGTGGTAGCTTTGCAGCAATAATGGTTTCCAACACCCTTCCCAAGACACTGGGACTTATGAAAGTAGCGATGAATGCTATAAGAACCAAGCCATTGGAGGCCGGTCGTATAATATCTATGATTGTTACCTTTTCTGAGAAGGCAAGAAGGGAGGGCCTTCTTGCCCTTGAGGATGATCTTGATGAGCTTGAGGATGATTTTCTTAGGAAAGGTATCCAGCTTGTTGTCGATGGAACAGATCCAGAGATAATAAGGAATATTATGGAAACAGAGCTTAATAATATGCAGGCCCGTCATCAGGAAGGAATAAAAATATTCGAAGATTGGGGAGCATTGGCTCCTGCATTTGGTATGATCGGAACACTTATAGGTCTTATCCTGATGCTGGCAAATATTGAAGATAAGAGTGCGATAGGACCCGGTATGTCCACAGCTCTTATAACCACGCTGTATGGTGCTATATTGGCTAATCTTGTTTTTATTCCGATAGCAAACAAGCTATCGTACGTGAACAACCAGGAAATTCTTATGAGGGAGATAATGATAGAGGGTACTCTTTCTATTCAGTCAGGTGATAACCCAAGGATTGTCAAAGAAAAACTAATTTCATTCCTGCCGCCTGAAATCAGGGCGCAGGTTGAGGAAGAATCAGAAGGTGAGTAAAATTATATTTGAGTACTTGATTTTTGTGGCTTTGAGTATCTAAATTTTAATAGAGGTAGTTATGCCGAGGGGAAAGGGAAGAGAAAAAAAGGGAGCACCCGATTGGCTTGTTACATACGGGGATATGACCACCCTTTTGCTTACGTTTTTCACCCTCATGTTTACTACTGCCGAGATTGAAGGAAGAGAGCTTCAGTTAATTTTATCCGCCTTTCGAGGTTCACTCGGACTTTTTACTGGTGGTCTTACCCTATCAAAGGGAGTGCTCGCTGAGTTAGGCCAGCAGATTGAGAGCCTACCAGCAAAGGAGAAGGGAGACAAACTGGCAAAAGCCCTTGAGAAAGCTGT
>QMQA01000269.1 GCA_003648845.1 Candidatus Aerophobota bacterium | reverse complement strand
TTTCTTGGCATTGAGTATTTTTTCAAGGAAAAGTGCAAACATTTTCTCTTGAGGTACCTTAAGAAAAACTTCTGGTAAACTCTATTAGCTGATTTATCTTCTTCAGCGCCTCTCCTGAATCAATTAACTCTGCTGCAATCTTTATCCCTTCTCTAAAATTGGCAGCAACTTTTGCTCCTACCAGACAAAAAGCAGAGTTGGCCAGTACTATTTCTCTTTTTGCTCCTTTTTCCTTCCCCTCCAGAATGCGGTAGATTATCCGGGCATTTACTTTCTTATCCCCTCCTTTAATCTGATCCAAAGGCCACCTGTTTATACCAAGATCTTCCGGCTCCACCCAGTAACTGATAATCTTTTTCCCTTTTAGCTCCACCACCATGGTTTTCCCGGTCACGCTAACCTCATCCAGTCCATCCTCTCCCCGGACTATAAAAGCTCTCTCAGCTCCCAGATTCGATATAACCTCGGCCAGAGTTAAAAGTAGAGAAGGATCGTAAACTCCCATAAGGCGAACATTTGCCCTGAGAGGATTGGTCAGGGGACCCAGCAGGTTAAATGCTGTCCTTAATCCTATTTCACGTCGAGCAGGCAGGGCATACTTCATAGCTTGATGAAAAAAAGGAGCGAAGAGAAAACCTATACCTATCTCTTCAAGAGCCTTTTTTACAAGATGAAAAGGTAAATCAAGTCTGACTCCCATCTCCTCCAGAACATCAGCACTTCCACACTGACTTGATAGAGCCCGGTTGCCATGTTTGGCCACCTTTACACCCGCAGCTGCTACCACAAAAGCACAGGTTGTCGAGATGTTGAAAGTCCCAAGATTGTCCCCTCCTGTACCACAGGTATCCACAAGAACGTCCCCATCCCAGCTAAAACTTAAAGCTTTCTCCATCATCTCTTCCGCCATTCCTGTTATCTCATCCACAGTTTCTTTTTTCATTCTAAGGGCAGTTAAGAAGGCAGCAATTTGAGCAGAAGTTGCCCTGGCTTCCATTATCTCGGACATTACCTTCCTTGCCTGAGTTTTGCTCAGGCTTTTTCCCTCTACCAGCATTGCCAGAGCTTCTCTAATCATTTTATCATTAACCTTTTCACTCATCCGGTATGCACCAGGTCTTCTGGTGAAAACACTCTTTGAGATTTAAAAAATTCCTAAGTAGTTGCATACCTGCTCTTGTAAGTATGGATTCGGGATGAAACTGTACCCCAAATATCGGATAACTTTTGTGTCTTACCCCCATTATCTCTCCTTCGTTTGTCCAGGCTGTCATCAAAAGAGAAGAAGGGAGAGTATCTTTTTTGATTATTAAAGAATGATAACGGGTAGCTACGAAAGGATTCTCTATCTTATGGTAGATATCCTTTCCGTAATGATAGATAAGAGAGGTTTTTCCATGCATCAGTCTTTTTGCTCGAACAATCTTGCCTCCGAAAACTTCCCCGATGCACTGATGACCAAGACAGACTCCCAGAATGGGAATAATACCGGCAAAATGTTCAATTACCTTATTGGATATCCCAGCATCAGATGGTCTACCAGGTCCGGGAGAGATAACAATTGCCCGTGGGTTTTTCTTTTTTATCTGGTGCAGGGAGATCATATCATTTCTGTAGACCTCTATTTTCTCCCCTAACTCGCCAAGATACTGAACCAGATTATAAACAAAGGAGTCGTAATTATCAATTACCATAACCACTCTGTCCCCTCCTCAGCAAGTTCTATCGCTGTGACTAAAGCCCTGGCTTTGTTCTGGGTCTCTTTAAACTCGTTTTCTGGAATAGAATCGGCAACAATCCCTGCTCCTGCCTGAATGTAAGCTGTATTATCTTGAATTATCATCGTCCGAATAATTATACAGGTATCCATATTACCTGAGAAACTGAAATAGCCAAGAGCTCCTGCATATGGCCCTCGGAGGGATGGCTCAAGCTCTTCAATTATCTGCATAGCTCTTACCTTGGGTGCTCCAGAGACAGTTCCTGCCGGAAAGCATGCCCGCAGAAGGTCAAACTGGTCTAAACCTTTACGCAACTTTCCACGAACCTCGGAAACAAGGTGCATCACATGGGAATACCTCTCAAGGGAAAAAAGTTCTTTAACCTCCACAGTTCCATACTTACAGACCCTTCCCAGATCATTTCGACCCAGATCAACAAGCATTATATGTTCGGCTCTTTCCTTTTCATCTGTAATCAACTCTTCTGCCAGTTTAACATCTTCCTTCTCGGATCTGCCTCTTGGTCTTGTTCCTGCAATGGGCCTCAGTATTACATCCTCCCCTTCCTTTCGTACAAGAATCTCCGGAGAAGAACCCACTATAGAAAAATCATCAAATTTTAAAAAGTACATATAAGGAGAAGGATTTAAAGACCTCAAAACTCTGTAGATATCAAATGGAGAGGAATAAATTTCTCTGGCGAACCTCTGAGATAAGACAACCTGAAAGATATCTCCATCCCTTATATACTCCTTGGCCTTTTTTACAGCCTTTATAAAATCCTCCTGGGCAAAGTTTGACTTAACCTTTTCTTTTTTTCTTTTAACATTCTTAACCTTCTGCACCTGCGGTAGCTTGCACCTCAGCCTGGAAACTATTTTCTCAATTCTATCTTTTGTTCTACGGTAGATTTTTTCCGGTGATTCTCCATTTAAAAAAGCAAAACTTATGATTTTTATCCTGTGATCCAGATGATCAAAGATAACTATATTTCTGGTGAAGATGAAAAAAAGGTCGGGAAAACCTGAATCCTCCTTATTTAAAGAAGGGACTTTTTTTTCCCAGAATTTAATCACATCGTATCCAACGTAACCAACCGCTCCTCCAAAGAAGATGGGAAGGTAAGGAAGATTGACCACTTTAAACCGGTGCATAATCTTTTTAAGGATAAAAAGAGGGTCATCATCAACTTCATAAACTTCTGTATTTCCTGTTGAGGAGGATAGATAAGCTCTTTTACCTTTACTCTGAAAAATCATAAACGGGTCAATTCCTATAAAGGAGTATCTGCCAAGACGCTCTCCTCTTTCCACACTTTCCAGAAGATAGGTGTAATCTTCCCATTTTCCCATCGAATCTTCCTTTTCCAGATGAAGCTTTATAAAAGCAGAAACTGGAGTTTCCAGATCGGCGAGTATCTCGCG
>QMQA01000268.1 GCA_003648845.1 Candidatus Aerophobota bacterium | reverse complement strand
GGGAATGGGAAAATAGAGGAGATGGCATGCAGGGATGTTGTAAAGCGGCTTGAACTTCCGGTTTTCTACGTGTACTATATGGCAAGAATACAGCAGTTCTATCTCGATATTTTGGGCTTTCCGAGAGAGGTCTTCAGGTTTAAAGAGCTTTCAGAAGAGGAAAGGGCTTTTTATAACAAATATCACTGGGATATTGAAATAAATTTGGAAAGCCTCGGTGGTTTTAGAGAAGTTGGGGGAATACATTACAGGACAGATCACGATCTTAAAGGGCATCAAAGGGTTTCTGGAGAGAGTATGGAGGTTAATATCGAGGGAAGAAAGTTTATACCTCATGTTCTTGAACTGAGTTTTGGTGTTGATAGAAATCTCTATGCTCTTCTGGAAACCTTTTATGCAGAGGAAAAGGAAAGAACGGTTTTCAGGTTTCCAGGCGGGCTCTCTCCGTTTGATGTTGGAGTGTTCCCCTTGGTAAGCAAAGATGGTTTGCCTGAAAAGGCGAAGGAGGTTTACACTTTGCTTAAAAAACACGGCTTTTCTGTGTTTTACGATGCAAGCGGGAGTATAGGAAGGAGATACAGAAGGATAGATGAGATAGGTATAAAAGCTGGTATAACCATAGACTATCAAACCCTTCAGGATAATACCGTGACTTTGAGGGATAGAGATTCGATGAAACAGATTCGTGTTAGAACAGAAGATTTATCTGATGTTCTCAGAAGGTTTCTTTCAGGGGAACGGATTCAAAGGCTTGGTGAAATCATAAACTAAACTGCTGTGTAAGAACGAACACAGCATAAACACATAAGAGCACAAAACCCTCTGCTCTGGATATTTTCCATCCTGTTCTCATGAATGCAAGAAGTAGCAAGGTTATTCCTATCATTACAGGAATGTCGATAAAAATAACATGTGGTGTTACAGGGATGGGTTTTAGGAGCGAGGTTATTCCCAGAATTGTTATATTGAAAATGTTGCTTCCGAGGATGTTTCCTATGGAAATTCCTCTCATTTTCTTTACAGCTGCAACAACCGAGGTCGAGAGCTCTGGTAAAGAAGTTCCTACAGCAATAAATAGTATAGAGATTACAAGTTCGGGTACTCTGAAAAACCTGGAGAGTTCTACTGTGGAGTTAACGAGTATGTGCGCTCCGGTAATTATCATAACCGTGCCTATTAGTGAAAACAGAATGTGTTTGAATATATTTTTCTTAACATTTTTGGTTTTCTTTCTTGTTTTTTTCACAGATTTTCTTTTGAGAAGGTTTTGAATGTAAAGGATTGTCATTACAATAATGGTTATGCCTGCATACCATCCCATTCCAACAAAAAGAAAGAATGAAACAACAAGTGTGAATATAAGTGTAAAATAGCCTTCATGAAGAAACTCTTTTTTGCTGATTAGAGGTAATAAAAGGGATGAGGTTCCGAGAATAAGACCTATATTGGCTATGTTTGAACCTATTATTGTGCCTGTGGCTATTTCTGTAACATTGAAAAGGGATGAGATGATGGAAACAGCGAGTTCCGGGAGTGATGTTGAAAATGCAACAAGGGTTATGCCTATGACAAGCTGGGACACACCGAGTTTTTTTGCAAGATTTGAAGAATGATCTGTAAGTATATCGCTGCCTTTTATAAGAAGAGCCAGCCCTGTTATGAACATTATCGTGCTTAATAAGACCATTACCATTCACCAGGAGCGAGTTTCTCCTTTAACCACATTGTTATCATTAGTAACGATGCCACTAATATAATTTCACCCCAGTCCAGAATATTCAAAAACACGGTTCTGAACACTTCCTGGAGTGCTGGTGTGTATATTACAGCGAGCTGCATTATAATGGATATTCCGATAGCCATCAGAAGTTTTGTGTTTGAAAACATGCCTATCCTGAACTTCATTCTTACTGCCTGAACCCTCACCAATTCAAATATAACAATGGAAGTAAAGGCCACAGTCATTGCTTTCTTACCTCCTTCGGGTAAGTTCAACCAGAAGAGAAAGAGTGTGCCCAAGCATATGAGGGCTCCAACAAAAATAATGTCCGTCATCATTCCGTGGGATAGTATGGCTTCCTTGGGGTCTCTTGGTTTTTTCTTCATTATATCGGGTGATGGTGGGTCAACACCCAAAGCAAGGGCCGGGAGTGCATCTGTTAGCACGTTTATCCATAAAAGCTGTATTGGAAGGAGTATCAAGCCCGTTTCAGGATCTACAAGAGAGATCAGCATTGCAATAAAAACGATAAGAATTTCTCCTATATTACTGGAAAGAAGGTACTGAACAAATTTTTTGATGTTTTCGTATATTCCCCTTCCTTCCTTTACTGCCTTTACTATTGTTGTGAAGTTGTCATCTCTCAATATCATGTCAGAGGCTTCTTTTGCAACATCCGTTCCTTTTATGCCCATGGCTATACCTATATCCGCCGCTTTTAATGCTGGAGCGTCGTTCACACCATCACCGGTCATCGCTATTATATGGCCTTTTTTCTTGAGTGCATCTACTATTTTTACTTTATGTTCCGGGTTGACCCTAGCGTATACAGAGATTTTTTCTACAGTGTTTTCGAGTTGTTTATCCGAAAGTCTGTTCAGCTCTTCTCCTGTTATTGCCTTATCACCAGGAGAGAAGATTCCTAAGTCTTTTGCTATTGCAATTGCTGTGTTGACATGATCGCCTGTTATCATCACGACTCTTATCCCTGCCTGTTTGCATAGAGCTATGCTTTCTTTTACACCTTCTCTTGGTGGGTCTATCATGCCAACGAGACCCAGAAATATGAGATTGGATTCTATATTTTTTGGGGGTTGCCTGTCTTCTTTGTATGCAATTGCTAAAACCCTTAAAGCTTTTCCTGTCATTTCGTGTGTTTTTTTCAGGATGTTTTTTCTCTGGAAAGACGTGAGGTTTTGTGTTCCCTTGTTCGTAAGTGTCTTTTTGCATAAACTCAGAACCCTTTCTGGAGCGCCTTTCACACAGACCATGTATTTCCCATTGATTTTATTCACCGTTGTCATGAGTTTTCTTTCAGAAGTGAACGGGATTTCCTTTATTCTGGGGTATCTTTTTTCCAGTGCCTGTTTTTCAATTCCAGCTTTGGATGCTGCAACTATTAGCGCCGCTTCTGTGGGGTCTCCTG
>QMQA01000267.1 GCA_003648845.1 Candidatus Aerophobota bacterium | reverse complement strand
TGTCCCGTTAATTTGACCAGCGAAGAAAAGATTGGGTATTCTCTTTGTTTCAAGAGTTGGTTTTAGCTCTGTAGGGTCCACATAGTCATGTTCTATTCCGTATCCGGGCCTTATTACCCTGGCGTTTTCCAGACCCTCTATACTATGAAGGACCTCCAGCTGTA
Source organism: Candidatus Aerophobota bacterium (assembly GCA_003648845.1). Next base: position 2,982 of record QMQA01000267.1, on the reverse strand, counting down.
CATCTAAAGGAAGACTTGTGGATAAACCGTTGGGATAAAACTCAAAAGTCTCCCTTCCTTCAGGTTCCAGAAAGACCTGATGTCTGTCCTTTTCCGGGAATTTCACCACTTTATCCTCAACAGAAGGGCAGTATCTTACTCCGGTAGACTTTATAACTCCGGTATAAAGAGGAGACCTGTCCAGATTTTTCCGGATTATCCTGTGTGTCTTCTCGTTTGTATAGGTAATATAGCAGGGTAGTTGTTCTGTGTTGATTTTTTTGGTAGAAAAGGAAAAGGGGAGGGGATTTATCTCCCCTTTCTGTGGCTGTAGCTTGGAAAGGTTCAGACTTTTGCCATCAAGACGGGGACAGGTTCCTGTTTTAAATCTGCCCATCCGAAATCCGAGTGACCTTATGCTTTCTGAAAGCTCCCTGGAAGGAAAATCAGCAATTCTCCCTCCGGGAAATCTGGTAAGTCCAATATGTATAAGGCCATTAAGAAAAGTGCCCGGAGTTATAATTACACACTCACCTCGCAGGAGTTCGCCCAGGTTTGTCTTTATCCCTTTTAACTTGCCTTTTTCCACCAGGATTTTCTCTACTGTGGCCTGTTTTAACTCCAGGTTGGCCTGGTTTTCCAGGATTTTTTTCATATACCAGCGATAGGCCTGACGGTCAACCTGGGCCCGGGTGGACCTTACTGCTGGACCTTTTTTGGTATTGAGAAGACGATATTGAACAGCAGTGGCATCCACTGAGATTGCCATTTGGCCACCCAGAGCATCAATTTCTTTTACCAGTTGCCCCTTTCCCACACCACCCACTGCGGGATTGCAGGACATAAGACCGACAGTATCAAGGTTCATGGTTACAAGAAGGGTATGGCAGCCCATTCTGGCTGCAGCAAGGCTGGCTTCAATGCCGGCATGGCCTCCCCCCACCACAATTACATCATAGGTTTCAGGATAAACCCACATGTTTTAATTTATCCTTCCTCCTCTGGTTCATAAGTAGAATAAAAATAGGGGGTATAGGCCTCAAATTCAGCTGCACAGGTATCTACCAGTTTATAAACTGGTTTTATATTTTTTTTCTTTCTTATTTCCCGGATGTTGCTCTCATCTTTTCCCAGAATTTTAGCTATCTGCAGGTCAGAGAAGCCATATTGTTTTGCTTCCCATAAAATCGAGCAAAATTCCTCCTCGTCCATTTCATTTAAGTTCTTGAGTTTTTCCTCCATCTCCACAATTTCCTGGATATTATGTATAAACCAGGGGTCTATTCTGGTAAGCTCGTTAATTTTTTCAACTGACATTCCTCTTCGCAGGGCATGGCCAATGTAAAGGATTCTCTCGGCATTGGGGACGGTGAGTTTTTGAATCAATTCCTCTTCTGGAACATAAGGAGGATCAACCAGTCCATCAATTCCAATTTCAAGAGACCTTAGCCCTTTTTGCAGTGCCTCTTTAAAAGTGCGACCAATTGCCATAGCCTCTCCCACTGACTTCATGGAAGTGGTAAGGGTAGGGTCAGTTCCAGGGAATTTTTCAAAGGTAAATCGGGGTATTTTTACCACACAGTAGTCAATGGTAGGTTCAAAACAGGCTGGAGTCTCTCTCGTAATATCGTTGGGAAGCTCGTCCAGGGTGTAGCCTACGGCAAGCTTTGCTGCAATTTTTGCTATTGGGAAACCGGTAGCTTTTGATGCCAGAGCGGAACTTCTGGATACCCTTGGATTCATCTCAATCACCACCATCTCCCCATTTTCCGGGTTCACAGCAAATTGGATATTAGAGCCCCCTGTTTCCACCCCTATTTCTCTTATAATCCTTATAGCTGCATCTCTCATTTTCTGATATTCTTTATCAGTCAAAGTTTGAGCAGGAGCACAGGTTATACTATCTCCTGTATGTATTCCCATAGGATCTACATTTTCAATAGAACAGATAATGACCACATTGTCTTTTTTATCTCTCATTACCTCAAGTTCATATTCTTTCCAGCCAATAACCGATTCCTCAATTAATATTTCGTTTATTAGACTGCTTTCAAGACCTCTTGCTGCTATCTGCTCAAATTCGTCAATGTTATAGGCTACTCCTCCTCCTGTTCCTCCCAGAGTAAAACTGGGGCGGATTATAACGGGAAAACCTATCTTTTTTACCACCCCTCTTGCCTGCTGCATATTGTAAGCAAGGTCACTTTTGGGAACTCTCAACCCGATTTTCTGCATACACTCTCTGAAAAGTTTCCTGTCCTCTGCTTTGTTTATTGCATCATAGTTTGCACCTATCATTTCAACTCCATAGCGCTCCAGCACCCCCTTTTTGGCAAGAGTTGCTCCCACATTAAGACCGGTCTGGCCACCCAGAGTTGGCAGAAGTGCATCTGGCCTTTCTTTTCTAATTATTAACTCTACAACCTCAGCTGTTATAGGTTCTATGTAAGTTTTATTTGACATATCAGGGTCAGTCATTATGGTAGCAGGATTGCTGTTAATCAGAATTACTTCATATCCTTCTTCTTTTAGTGCTTTACAGGCTTGTGTACCCGAGTAGTCAAATTCACAGGCCTGAGATATGACAATTGGTCCGGAACCTATAATCAGTATCTTTTTAATATCTTCTCTTCTGGGCATATCAATTTGTCCTCATTATAAGTTCAACAAATTGTTGAAAGATGTAGGTAGCATCATGGGGACCGGGTGATGCCTCGGGATGAAATTGAACCGAAAAAAGGGGAAGCTGGCGATGACGTATGCCTTCCAGTGTATTGTCGTATAGATTAATATGAGTTATCTCAACCTCATCGGGAAGAGAATTAATGTCAACACAGAAACCATGGTTCTGTACAGTGATGGCAATTTTACCTGTTCTGAGGTCCTTTACAGGGTGATTTGCTCCGTGATGACCAAATTTGAGTTTATAGGTTTTTCCTCCCAGAGCCTGTCCAAGAATCTGATGACCAAGACATATTCCAAAAAGCGGAATCTTGCCTATCA
>QMQA01000266.1 GCA_003648845.1 Candidatus Aerophobota bacterium | reverse complement strand
TATTTTAAATATTTGCCTGTTACTGAAAAGACACCTGTTGTTACTCTGCTGGAGGGTAATACTCCTTTAGTTCCGGCAACAAATATTTCCAAACACCTCGGGGAAAATATTGACCTTTATCTAAAATGCGAGGGATTAAATCCTACTGCCTCTTTTAAAGATAGAGGAATGACAGTTGCAGTAAGTTGTGCTCTTGAAAGAGGAGCCAAAGCTATAATGTGTGCTTCTACTGGTAATACATCTGCCTCTGCTGCTGCCTATGCTGCCAGATCTAAACTTAACTGCATCGTGCTTATCCCTGAAGGTGCTATAGCTCTGGGGAAATTATCTCAGGCTCTTCTGCATGGAGCAAAAGTTGTAGCAATTAAAGGTAATTTTGATGATGCTTTAACACTGGTGAAGGAGATCACATCTCGATATCCTATTGCACTGGTTAATTCTTTAAATCCTGATCGAATTGAGGGTCAGAAAACAGCAGCCTTTGAAATATGTGATGTTTTGGGAAAGGCTCCCCAATTCCAGGCCATGCCAGTTGGAAATGCAGGAAATATTACTGCTTACTGGAAAGGTTACAAAGAATATAAAAAAATTGGCAGGATAAATTCTTTACCCAGGATTTTAGGTTTTCAGGCCGAAGGAGCAGCTCCTCTGGTAGAAGGACACCCCTTTGCCAATCCAGAAACAGTTGCAACTGCTATAAGGATAGGCAATCCCGCTCGCTGGAAAGAAGCAATTGCTGCGGCTGAAGAATCAAAGGGATTAATTGATAAAGTAAGCGATGAAGAGATCATTAAGGCCTACAAGTTACTTGCCCGGGAGGAAGGAATCTTTGTAGAACCTGCATCAGCTGCCTGTATTGCCGGTGTAATAAAATTAAATAAAATGGGATTTTTTAATAAAAAGAAAAAATCAGGTGAGAGGATTAATATTGTGTGTATTCTGACCGGCCATGGATTAAAAGACCCCAATATAGCTATCAAGGAATCGCCTTCTTCTAAGGTGGTTCCTCCGAAAGAGGAAGCAGTTCTGGAAGCAGCGGAGTTTAATCCGTAGAATAAAACAAAATTTTTTCCAAGGAGCATTTGATGACTCAGTTAGAACAAGCGAGAAAAGGTAATGTGACCTTTGAAATGAAAAAAGTATGCCAGCAGGAGAAAATTAAAGAAGAAGATCTGCTGGAAAGAATTGCCAGAGGAGAGGTTGTAATTCCTAAAAATAAATTTCGCTCAGGTGTATCTGTCAGAGCAATTGGCAAGGGGTTAAAAACCAAGGTTAATACTAATATAGGAACCTCCCCAGATGTTGCTGATCTTAAATACGAGATTGCAAAACTTGAGGTGGCTGAAAAAGCAGGAACCGATACTATAATGGACCTTAGTACCGGTGGGGATCTGGATAAAATTCGTCGCACCATTCTCCAGAAAACCTCTCTGCCTCTGGGTACGGTTCCTGTGTACCAGGCAGCAGTTGAAGCGATTGACCGGGAGGGGAGTATAATTCACATGGATCCTGAGACAATTTTTGAGGTTATTCAGCGCCAGGCTGAGGATGGGGTTGATTTTATGACTGTACACTGTGGTGTAACTCAAAATACACTTGAGAGATTGAGAAAAGAAGGCAGGGTAAGTGATATAGTAAGTAGAGGTGGAGCTTTTCTGACTTGCTGGATGATCGCCAACGAGAGGGAAAATCCTCTTTATTCCCAGTTTGATCGTCTGCTGGAAATAGCAAAGAAATATGATGTCACACTTAGCCTGGGAGATGGTTTAAGGCCTGGTTGTATTGCCGATTCTACAGATAGAGCCCAGATTCAGGAGCTCATTATTCTCGGAGAACTGGCAGATCAGGCTCTTAATAGTGGTGTCCAGGTAATGATTGAGGGTCCTGGACATATACCCTTCCAGGAAATTGAAACAAATATAATTCTGGAAAAAAAACTCTGCCATAACGCTCCTTTTTACGTTCTGGGTCCAGTTGTTACAGATATTGCCCCGGGATATGACCATATTACCTCTGCTATTGGTGGAGCTTATGCTGCCAGTGTGGGAGCTGATTTTCTATGTTATGTGACTCCAGGTGAGCACCTCAGACTTCCCACACTTGAGGATGTCAGGGAGGGAGTAATTACAGCCAGAATAGCTGCCCATATAGGTGATTTAAGCAAGGGTGTAAAGGGAGCATTTGAATGGGATCTGGAGGTAGCAAGAAATAGAAAAAAAAGAAACTGGCAAAAACAAATAAAGCTTTCCATTGACCCGGAACTTGCTCATAAGATTCGGGAATCTGCCAGACCCAAGGTTGAGGATGTATGTACGATGTGCGGAAAGTTCTGCGCTATGAAAATGGTGGAAAAGGCTCTCTACGGGAAAAAACCCCTTACTTTGAGCTGAGCTTTTTTTATTTTTCCACTTTTCGCCATCTAATGATGAAAACTATTGCTCCCACTACAAGTGGAAAAAGTGACAGGTAATAGAGAAAACTGGCATTTTTCTTTTTTATCAATCTTATCTCTCTCCTGCTTTCAGTCAAAAGGATGTTTTTCTTCTTTTTTTCCAGATAGATCTGATAGCCCTGTTTAGGAAGATCCTGAGAAAGGGCCAGCTGGTATCCTTCAAAAGTTGGTTTTTCTCCGGGGAAGCTCTCCCTGGTAAATTCAACGATGTTATACCCAAGTTCCGGTCCAGGAATCTGTTTTACTTTGTAAGGTTTTTTATCCACACGTTTTAACAACCTGTCCTGTCCATAGAAAAGAAGATATACATCCTTAACAGGCTCAGTGTGAACCCACTTCCAGTTCTCCTCCCTTCCTTCATTTTGAGGATCAAGGAGTTTATTGTGGTAAAGCTCATTATATTCATCCTGATAATAAGGGCGAAAATAAAGCACATTTTTCCCTGCAGCGTATATTACATTAGTCGGATCGTTACATTCCTCTCTTTTTGTCCAACGATTACCAGGGATTATCTCATACCCTATTCCCTCTTTTCTTCGGGCTGTAAATACTAAAAGGTTTTTCTCACTTCCCTCCACAATAGTTCCATCATCTGCCTTTAACCTTATCCTGTAGTTACCAGGGGGAAGATTTAAAATGTAATATTTTTGGGGTTCTGTAACATAAAAATCAGGTGGTTTTGGAGGTTGAGGTTCCTTTG
>QMQA01000265.1 GCA_003648845.1 Candidatus Aerophobota bacterium | reverse complement strand
CCGGTAGCTCAATCGGTAGAGCGGGTGGCTGTTAACCACTAGGTTGCAGGTTCGAGTCCTGCCCGGGGAGCCACTCCCGACATAATACAAACCGCAGGAATCCTGTAATAAGGCTCTATCTTACAAGGTGAGTGAACTTTTATCTTCTTAATTATTCTTCTCAGAAAGGCTTTTCCTTTAGAAGAATTTGCGGATAAAATTACATCTTCCAGTTTATCAATGACCTTTTTTTACCTCTTCTAAATTGAAAGAAAAAGTTTCTGAGTTGCTAATTTCTTCTTGAAGTCTTATATGTTTTTCTTTTAGTAAATATATCTCTTCTTCTAGCTCTCTGGCTCTTTCATTACAGCTTTCAGCATTCATTTTGCCTGTTTCAAAGGCTATAAGATATTTTTGGATTGTGCTTTTCCTTTTTAAAATCTCTTTTTCCAAATTTTTAAGCTCTGCTTTCTTTTTGGGAATTTTCTCAGCCATTTTCTCCTTTACCCTTTTGCAAATTCTCTTGAGAAGAGCATCGGTTCTGAATATTTCTTTTATCTGGGAGAGAATGGCTTTCTCAACTTTTTCTTTTGGCAAACTCTGCATGGCACACTCACCATACTTGAATCTGCCAGGGCAGGCATAATAGTGATATACATCATTTCTTCCATGAGCGTTTACCCCCACCATATACCTTCTACATCTCTCGCAGTGCAAAAGTCCGGATAAAAGGTAATTACTCGAATTAGAACGACGCAAGGAAGGATCCTCCCTTCGCCTGGCGAGAATGGTCTGTGCTTCATTGAATGTCTTTTCATCAATAATTGCTTGATGAGTTCCGGGATAGATTTTCCCATCCCATCGGATTTTTCCTGTATAAATAGGGTTTGTAATAATCGAGATAATCCTCGATGTAGAGAAAGGATATCTCCCTCTTGTACGGACTCCTTTCTTGTTGAGGTATGTTGCTATACTTTTTGCGCCCATTTTCTTTGTGACATAGAGATAAAATATCTCCTTAATGAGTGGTGCTTCCTCTTCATTGGGAGTTAAAGTTTTTGCATATTTATCATAACTGTATCCAAAAGGGGTATAGCCACCACACCAGCCTCCAAGACTTGCTTTTTTTCGCATGCCCATTTTTGTCCTGTAAGATATTTTTCTTCTTTCCGCCTCATTAAACGCACCACGTATTTGAGCCCATGTTATCCCATCAGGTGTCTCAAGATCAATGTCTTCATCAGTTGCCTCAAGCCTTATCCCTAATTTTTGGAACTGTTCAATAAGATAAAGCTGATCGGCAAGGTTCCTCCACAGTCTGTCCATTTTCACAATAAGGACCACGTCAAAAAGGCCTTTTTCTGCATCACTTATAAGACTTTGAAGGCCAGGACGATCCAGAGTGGCTCCAGACTTTTGATCTGAGTAGATTTTAAAGATTCTATATCCTTCCCTTTTCCGAAGCCTTACATATTCTCTTATCCTCTCTTCTTGTGCACTTAATGAATACGGTTGATGCTCCTCATCAGTGCTTATCCTGATGTAGCCAACTACCTTAATTATTTTTCTCTCTTTCATTCTTTCTCTTCCTTTCTAAGTAATCGCAGATTATGGATGCCAATATGTTAATTATTTCGAGACTTTTTTCTTTCCCTAGCGTGAGTTTACTAAATTTTACGATAGAATTTAGGAAAACAAAGAACTGGCAACAATTTGGAGAACTTGAGTCTGTATATACTAAATTAAATGGCGAAAAAAGCTATTAAGATATTTGATTGTTCATCTTTGTATTCTTGTATCATTCAAATTAAAGAGAGAAAATCAAGCTAAAGGCTTGACAAAATGTTTAATATGTATATACTAAAGATAAATGGCATCACTTCAGAAAAAGAAAGTTCATGGGAAATGGTACTGGTATATAGTAGAATGCAGGAGGATAAACGGGAAACCAAGGCCTTTTGTTCTGGAGTACCTTGGAACCCCGGAGACCTTGTTAAAAAGACTAAGGGGGAAAGGAAGAAAGAAGGTAAAAAGTTTCTCCCATGGACATGTTCTTGCTCTTTTAAAGATTGCAAAGGAGATAAAGCTACTTGATATTTTGAAAAAACACCTACCAGAGAAAAAAAGATCTTCACTTGAGGTTGCAGATACTATTCTTCTTGGTGCAATTTACCGGGCTCTTCATCCTTCAAGTAAAAGACGGTTCGAGAGATGGGCAAAATTAACCACTTTGCCCAGGCTTTATGGATTTGATCCAAGCAAGGTAACATCCCAGCATTTCTGGGATCAGATGGACAGTGTAAGTGAAAAAGATATTGAAAAAATAGAGGATGATATAATAAGGAAGGTTTTCAAAAAGTACAACCTTAGCTTCTCTACTCTCTTTTATGATACTACTAACTTTTACACCTTTATTGCAACACAAAATAAAAGATCAAATCTTGCAAGAAGGGGTCACAACAAGCAAAAAAGAAATGATCTAAAGCAGTTTAATCTTGCTCTTTTAACAACAAAGGATTTCCTCTTTCCACTTTTGCATCATGTATACGAAGGACAAAAAAACGATGTATCCACATTTCCAGATTACCTTGAGATGATGCTCAAAAGATTGAAGGATATAATCCCCCAGCTTGAGGATATCACCTTAGTTTTTGATAAGGGAAATAGTTCCAAAAAGGCAATTGAAAAGCTCAAAGAAGTAGGTTATGTTGGCTCTCTTTCTATCTACTCCCATAAAGATTTAATAAAAGTTCCCCACGATATCTACCATGAGGTGGAGCTTTCTGATGGTAAAAAGGTCTTCTGTTACAGAACAAAAAAGCTTCTCTGGGGAAAGGAACATACTATCCTAATAAAAAAAAGCGACAAGTTGAAAGAAGGACAGATAAGAGGATTCTTAAGGGACATCAACAAAAAGGTATCCCTATTGGAGAACTTAAAAGAAAAGCTTGCCTCACCAAAGGCTAAGAGGAAAGATAAAGAAAAACTGGAAAAAGGAATAGAAAGTATCCTTTCTGGCAGGTTTATGAAAGATGTAATTAATGTAGAGCTTAAAAGATCTTCCAGGTTTAAAAGTGGATTTACCTTAACCTACAGAATAAATGAAGAAAAAAAGCAAAGAATAATAGATAATATTTTTGGGAAAAAGGTGCTTTTCACCAACAGGCATACATG
>QMQA01000264.1 GCA_003648845.1 Candidatus Aerophobota bacterium | reverse complement strand
GTACTTATTTTTGCATTTAAGGGCTCAGGTGGATTTGGTAATGTTTCAAAAGTGGTTTCACAGAAGGGATTGGAGAATTATTATAATATTTTCGGGAATGCAAAATACAGTCTTTTCTATATAATAATAATATCGTTTACATTTGCATGGGTCATTTCTGCTGAGATTTGGCAGAGATTTTCTGCAGCAAAGTCTGTCAGGGATGCTCAGAAGCTTTCCAGGGGTGCGCTTTACATTAATATTCCACTTTATTTCTTTGTTGTGATTATAGGAATGCTTGCCCTTGCCATGTATCCTGAAAAACCCGAAGGGCAGCACATTATGGTGCTGGTAATTCAGGATTATGTTCCACCTGTGCTTGCTGGTATCAGCTTTGCCGGACTTCTTGCTGCACTTATGTCTACTATGGACACAGCTATAAATACTGGATCACTGGTACTGACCGAGGATATATACCACAGGTGTTTTAAGAAGGACGCTTCGGAAGCCCAGCTTGTTCTTTTCGGACGTATATCAGCAACAATCATGGCGGTTTGTGGGATATTTATATCCATTGCGATAAAGGATCTGCTCTGGGTCTTATGGATGGCAAGTGATATTCTTGCTTCCGGGGTATTCTGGCCTCTTATCCTTGGCATATATACTAAGTGGGGAACAACGAAGGGAGCAATTGCAAGTATGCTTGTTGGAGCCGTCTTTGTTCTCTGGCATTATCTGATTGATCTTGGTGTCGCCCTGACCAGCATAATTCCTGCATGGCCGGGTAGGAGCTGGCCATTCAGCATTTTCTGGGGGATAGTGGTTGGTCTGGTTGTGTATGTAGTTGCAAGTCTCCTGACTCAGTCAGACGAAGAGAGAATGAAAACTGAGAGATTTATGAAAAGATTTGCCGAATAAAGCCGGTAGTTTACGTTAAAAATTGGTTATTTTTAAATTGAATAACTAGAGACTATATATAAAAGATAGGGTGTATCTTTTCCTCCGCTGAACAAAGAACGGTTTTCAGTTTAGCGATAGATTAAAAGACACAGTTGTACGAGCATCATTAAGAGCACCTCTTATTTATCCAGGGAGGATTATCTGATGGGGGACTTTGATGAAAAAATTGTGCAGTTGAAAAATGCCCTCGTTATAAGAGACAGAAAATCTTTTATGGATCTTACCGGGGAGTTGGTCGAGAAGGGGATTGATACTGTTGATCTGATAGAGAGGGGATTCAGAGCTGGTATGGAAGAGGTTGGCGGAAAGTTTGAAGCTCTTGAGATTTTCATACCGGATATGATAGAAGCGGCTGAGATAATGGAGGAGGGTTTGAGGATACTCAGACCTATTCTTGAAAAGAAAAAAGAATTAAAAACTTTAGGGAGAGTGGTTCTTGGTACAATCCAGGGTGATGTTCATGAGATAGGCAAAAATATTGTTAAGATAATGCTTCAGGGTGCAGGTTTTGAGGTTATAGATCTTGGGAGGGATGTTGAAATAATGAGATTTGTTGATTGCGTAAAGGAGAAAAAACCAGACTTGGTAGGGATTTCGGCTCTTATGACAAACACCATGGTAAACATTCCAAAAGTTATTGAATGTCTCAGAGAACTGGGATTGAGGGATAATGTAAAGGTTATGGTTGGAGGTGCACCTGTGCTTGAGGAGTGGGCACTAAAAATAGGTGCTGATGGTTATGGTGAAAATGCAATGGAGGCAGTGGGGGTTGCTAAGAAGTTACTCAATATTAAAAACTGAGTATTTAAAAGCTCTAAGAAAAAAGTGCTGCCTCTTTTGAATGATAAATAATGCGGGAACATGTATTTTCACTGGGGTTTTAACTTGGGTAATGTTTTAACGAATGTTTTGATGATGAGTATTTAGAGCATTTTTATTGAAAAGTTTTGCTATCGGAGGATGAGGTTATGCTTTCTTTTTGGGATTTCGTTGAGATGGCTGAGAAGGGTAAAATAATGGGAGAAAAGGATTTTGACAGCCTTCTCAGCAAAACGTTGAGGGAGCTGGAGCAGAAATACGAGATAAAGTACAATCCAGAGAATCCAGTGAGTTCTGATGACAATCTATCTGACAGATTGTTCGATGCGGCAGTTGAGTTTTTTGAGAAGGTGGGAGTATATGTAATTGACACTGGAAGACAGGTTACGCTTTCGAAAGATGATCTTTATTCGATCCTGGAATCGGCACCTTCAGAAGTAGTCTATGGAAGAGGTAATGAGACTGTAAAAGTATCCAACAGAAAGGTTGAGGATGAAGTACCTCCTGTTGTCTTTTTTTCCGCTGTTGGTACACCTGTCAGGAAGAGCTTTTCGTAGAGCTGTGCATGAGTTATGCAAAGAAACAGCTTGCCGACACATTTTCAGGTCCTCTTATCACCGAGTATCGAGGAAGGCCTATAGCATCGGGTTCACCTGTGGAGGTTGAGGCGGCTATCTGGAATGTGATAAAACTAAGGGAGGCTGCCAGATTTTCAGGTCGTCCCTACATGCCGATACATAACTTTATCTAGGTTGCAGAAAAAACCGACGCAACGATTGCAGGTGCCAGGAAGGAGTTTGGGGCTTTTCCCGGTGATGGTCTTTTTACGGTTGCTATTGCTGAAATGAAAGTTGACTATGAGAGACTGAAGAGAACTGCTTTTCTTTTGCATGCACCATATGTGAGAGGTGGATTGTACGGTCCTCTTCTCAGAGGGTACGCTGGAGGTCCGGGAGGTACTGCCATAGTGCTTGTTGCACATCACTTTCTCTGGTTGTGTTTTTTCCAGGCTCAGAGGCATAATGCTTTTCCCATCCATATAAATTACATGTGCAATACCGATAGAATGTTGCTCTGGCTTCTAAGTGTTTCCGGGCAGGCGCTTGCAAGAAATACACATCTTGTTAGCGCATCGAATGCTTTTATGGCTTCTGGCCCGTGTACAGAAATGGTCATCTATGAGCTTGCTGCGCACTCAATTATTTCTACTGTTTCGGGATGGCACCTAAATCCTGCTGCTGTTGCCAGAAATAGACATACAGAGCATGCTACAGGTATGGAGGCAAGGATACATGCGGAGATTGGGCATGCAACGGCAGGGAGTGGAATAACTCAGCAGGAGGCAAACTTCATAGTTGATAAGCTACTGGAGAAGTATGAGAACAGACTTTCCAACCCACCAATTG
>QMQA01000263.1 GCA_003648845.1 Candidatus Aerophobota bacterium | reverse complement strand
GTTGTAGTGGAAAAGCTTGCCTGACAACTCTCCTCCCCCTTAACAAGGAGAGCCAGGGTAAAGGGAAATAGCTCTGGATTTATTTAATGTCAAATGTGAAGATACGACCCCAACTCCTATATTCTTTATAATTTATCAATCAAACCAATTAGCCACTTCCAGACAGGTCGTATCTGAATATAAATTCCCTCCATAATTATCTCTGTTTCCTGATCAAAAGTAAATATCGTTCCTCTATTCACTCCCAATTTCCTACAGGCCTCTATCAGTCCTTTTATCTCTCTTTCTCTATTCCCCTCAGTTAGCTCAAAGCTCACCTGTACAGGCAATAATTCACCTTTGTGGTTTTTTATTATGAAATCACATTCTCTCTTTTCCTCAAAATAAAATATATCATAACCTCTCCTTTTAAGCTCTACAAAGATGACATTTTCCAATAGCCTTCCTGAATCAGAAGAGGTTGTCCTTTTACATAAACCAGTATCTATAAGATAGATCTTTGCAGGATTTCTCATCCTCTTATAGGTCGACTCGGTAAACTTTCTCACCTCAAATATGAGCATGCTTTGTAAAAAGTGCTTATAGTACTTGAAGAGTGAATCCTTGGAAAATGAGAATTTGTCCTTATATTGCCTGTAGAAAGAGCTCAAGGAAAGTTTCATTGCAAAGGAGGAAAACAGTTTATCGGTTAAACAATCCAAAAGCGTTATGTTTGTTATTTTGTATCTCTCAACTAAATCCCTGAAAAACATCGCACTTAAGTATTCCCCTATGAGTTTTTTCTTCTCAAATTCCGATTCCAAAAAAGCAATCTCTGGAAACCCTCCCCAATTTATGTAATCTATGAGGTAATTTTTAATTAGGGCCATTTTTGCGGTATAAACAAAACTTTTATCACTAACATCAACATTCTTAGCTCTTAAGTATTCCTTAAAAGAAAAGGGGAATACCTCTATGCTCCATGAGCGTCCCCTTAACTCTGTATGTATTTCAAATGGCATCATTTTTGATGAAGAACCACTTACATATACGTTTATATTTTCTCGTTCAACTGCTCTCCGGCAGAACTTCTCCCATCCTTTTACATTTTGAACCTCATCCAGGAAGAATACCATTTCCTTACCTATAAGGTGTGGTTTCAACTCTAACACTGCTTCTTTTAACCTTTCAAGATCTTCAGCCTGAAAACCGGTCAGGCGCTCGTCTTCGAAGTCGATGTATAGAGAACGCTCGCTCATTTTTTTAAAAAGATCGAACAAAATAAAGGTCTTTCCACTCCTCCTCACTCCATAAAATACCACTACTTTATTTAGGCTCTGCGGCAGATGGATCCCTTCCCTTTTCACTATCCTCTTTATCTGAGTTAGGATGAACTCCTCGTTGGAGAGAATTATCTCTTTTAGCCTGCTTTTGGCAATCATTTCACTCTATTGTCCTTTATTTAAGGACAAATATATCATTATTTGGTTTTATGTCAAGGGCGATTTTATATAGGTCTGAATTTGAGATTTTTTGGAGCAGTACCTCAGGAAAGGATAAAAGGATAACTTTTCCTCCTTCAACTTCTACTGCAAGTTAATCTCCAGCGCGTTAGGAACCCTATGTCAAAAAGCGTATTAGAGGTGGTAATATCCCCTTGCTTAATGGGAAGGAGAAAGAAGGCAGGGGTGAGGGTGAATTCTTTGCCTTTTGCCTTATATGCGAAGACCTAACTCCTTAGTTCATTGAGCCCGTTTCCCCCTATAGTTAAACTGAAGAAAGGTCAAAAACCGGTATTTTGATTTTTTTCTGAGGAGTCTGTTTGCTCCAGATAATCTTTTGTAATCGCTCTACAATTTCGGGATCAAATAATTTCTCCCCGCATTGTTGGCAAACTTTCGCAGGAACATTTTCCACAATAATCCAGTGCCCTTCATAAAAAAGAATATAATCAACTAATTTCTTCTCAACCTTTCCTCCGCATAAATCACACCTCATATTTATTGCCTCCTCCTTTTAAACTCTATCCATTCTTCTGGATCAGGTTCATACACTGTAATAATTTTAATCTTTGGCCTTGTAGGATATGAACATTGAATGTGTAAAGGCCTTTCTAAATTAGTTTTTCCATAAAGTTTGGAGCGGGGCCCTTTTCCGGGTAGGGAAGTTGTAGTGGCAAAGCTTGCCTGACAACTCTCCCCCCCCTTAACGAGGAGAGCCAAGGTAAAGGGAAATAGCTCTGGATTTATTTAATGTCAAATGTTGAGACCTGACTCCAACTCCTACATACCACTCCACTATCTTTCTTATCCTGTTTTCAAAATCTTTCTCTGCCCTCCAGTCCAGTTACTTCCACTTAGACAATTATACTTCCTTCAGAAATTTCCCAAATTTCCTAAGAAAATCTTGTATATCCTGCAGGCGGGTCTGAATTATGCGGTAAATTTCGTTATCACTAACGTCCCAATAGATATGGACCAACCGGTTTCTGAAGCGGGCCATCTGAATCAGGGTACTGGTATATTCTTCATCAAATGCGCCCTTTTCAGCCAAAACCCTGAAGGTATCAGCGTAATCCTCAGGTGTTCTATAGCCATTTTTTGCAATGATATGATTACAAAGGTCTATCATGCCTTCAATTGCTACAATAAAATTATATTTAGCACTCCCAATTTTATGGGGATCTGAGAGAAAATCTTCCTTAGAAAGCTTTTTTAAATCTTCAAGCCGCTCAACTGCTACCAATATCTCTGATGTAAGTTTTCTTACTTTATCCTGGTTAAACTTCAACACCCAGGGTCTCCCTTAAATATAATTTGCGATAGGGTAAAAAATCCAGATAAAGAACTATAGTTTTCTCCTCAAAATCTGCCCTTTTATCATCATCTTTTGACAGAAGTACAATACCATCTTTTATTACATTGTATTTAAAAGAAAGAGGCGCACCATTTAAGACCCTTACATCAACTATATATTTTCTTAAAGCTTTCATCAGATCTGTCTCCATCTGAAGCTCATATTCTAAAACAGATGCGGGCATCCTCTCTAAGTAAATAGCTACATCAATGTCACAGAAGGCATCTTTTTTAACAAAAGAGCCATGAAGATAGGCAAACAAAATCTCCTCATGTTTTTTAAACACTGCTCTTATAGCTTCCTTAACGGCCTTTTTACTCACTTTATCTATCCTTCTAAG
>QMQA01000262.1 GCA_003648845.1 Candidatus Aerophobota bacterium | reverse complement strand
CTCCTATCTTTATCTTTATCTCGAGCACCTCGGTAGCCTTCTCTTCCTCCACTTTTCTTATGACATGGTGAGCAATCTGCTGGGAGATGGAAAAATCATGCATTAGCTTTTATCCAGGTTTAAATGCCCAGAGCTTTGATAATTTCTGATATCCCCTTTTTTTGCCGGCAGCTTACAGGAATACTCCTTGCCCGAGGGTTAATTCTTTGAATATCCTCGATTAGTTTTTGGGGAAAAACTCCCATAGCTTCGGCAAGGTCTATTTTATTTATGGCTACCACATCCGCCTCTGCAAAGATGTAAGGGTGTTTTACCACCATCCAGGGCCCTTCAGTGACCGAAACCACCACCACCCTTTGATGAGTGCCCAGGGGAAAATCGGCGGGGCATATAAGATTTCCCACATTTTCTATAAAAATTACATCTATCATCTTTATATCCAGACTCCTTAGAGCTTTTTTGATAAGACTGGCATCAAGATGACATTCTTTTCCCGTGTTGACCTGCACTACCTGTACCTTATCCTGTTCAAGCCTTCTTGCATCTATATCAGTGGTTAGATCACCGGCTATTACACCTATCTTGAATTTGTTTTTCAGGAGGGAGGTTAAAAGCTGTATTAAAGAGGTCTTACCTGATCCAATTGAACCCATTACATCAATTGCTCTTACTTTGTTTTGATCCAGCAAGGATCTGTTCTCTTCTGCCAGTTTTCTGTTTTTTGCAAGAAAATCCTCTTCAAGCTCTATATCCAGTACTTCTCCTTCATCTGGTTTTATTATCTTCATTACCATACCCCCCATAACTTTTAGTCAAAGAAATCTTCAACCAAACTAACAACCAGGAACTTAGAACCAGCAACTAACAGCTAATGCCCAGAAGATACCTTCTCAAAAGATCAAGAGCCTCCTGTGAGGTTTTCCATTTTATCACCTCTCTTTTCCCCGAGAAAAAATATCTATTACAGATGCTTCTTTCTTTTGCATCAAGAGCTATATACACAAGTCCCACAGGTTTTTCGGGAGTTCCCCCACCCGGTCCTGCAATTCCTGTTATTCCAATGGATACGTCAGAACCTGTTATATCTCTTATCCCCTTTGCCATCTTTTTAGCAACTTCGGAAGAAACTGCTCCCTTTTCTTTTATAAGTTGTGGAGAGATATTTAACAGCTCAGTTTTTGCCCTGTTGCTGTAGGCAACAAGTCCACATAAAAAAACCGCAGAAATTCCCGGTATATTGGTGAGACGCTCACAGACAAGTCCTCCTGAACAGGACTCAGCCACACTGAGGGTGATTTTTTTCTTGATTAAAAGCTCACCTACCACCTTTTCAAGAGTATCCTCATCGGTGCCAAAAATGTAATCTCCCAATTTTTCTCTTATTATCTTCTCTGTATTTTCTATTTTGCGGTCAACTTCCCCGGGAGAAAATCTTGCAGTAATCCTGATGTGCACTTCTCCTTTTTTGGCAAGAAGGGCAACAGTGGGATTAGTTTGAGACATTAAAGGGGCTATTTTTTCATTGACCCGGGACTCACCTATTCCGCAGACCTTCAGTGTACGGGACTTTATAACTAAATTAGACTCAATTTTTCCGGAAAGATACTCCATAACCTGAGGAATCATAGCTTTTAGTTCTTCAGGAACTCCAGGAAGCAGGATGACCGTTTTGCCCCTTTCCTCTATTATGATACCGGGTGCTGTACCTACTGGATTGGAGATAGTTTTTGCTGAAGCAGGTACCATTGATTGCTTTAAGATAGCATTCCAGGATACCTGACGATGAGCAAATTTTTCTTGAATCTTTTCAAGAATACTCTTTTCAGGTGACAGTTTTTTTCCGAAAAATTCACTTACTGCCTGTTTTGTAACATCATCTTCTGTTGGCCCCAGGCCTCCGGAAATAATGACAAGCTCAGCCCTGGATAAAGCTTCCCCCAGAGCCTTTTTTATTCTGGGTAAATTATCTCCTACAGTTGTTTTTCGAAAAATATTTATTCCCAGAGTTGAGACTGCCTTTGCTATGGTAGCAGAATTTGTATCAACAATCTGTCCCAGAAGCAGTTCTGTTCCCACACAAATAATTTCGGCTTTTATTTTTAAACTCCTTTTAGCAAGGTCAGATATTTAAGATTCTGCCTCCTGTATTGCTTCACCTGATTTGATCAAACTCCATCTTGTAAGATAGGGACCTATAATTTCGGTTATCACGGTAGTGAAAAGTAAAAGGTTTATAACCATACTGGCAAGAGATTTTCCCTGTATTCCGTATCCTCCAAAGTCCCTTCCTACCACCACTGCCAGGGCTAAGGCTACACCAACCTGAGGGAAAAGAGACAAACCTGTGTATTTTTGAACTGACCTTGGAGCTTTTGAAATTTTTGCTCCGAAAGATGCTCCAAGAAATTTCCCCATCATTCTTGCTCCAGTATAGGCTAGCCCCAGCCATCCAATTTGAGAGATAAGTTTAACATTAAGATGTGCCCCTGCAAGGCAGAAAAACATAATATACA
Organism: Candidatus Aerophobota bacterium; assembly: GCA_003648845.1. Next base: position 663 of record QMQA01000262.1, on the reverse strand, counting down.
AAACAGGAGTGGAGCTGCTCCATATACCGGAGATTCGACGCATGAGACGAGGAGAAAAGTTAGCCATGGTCATTCCCAGACTCATATTGGCAAGAAGTTCGGAAAAACCAAACGAGTTTGACAAACCAATATTAATGAGAATACCGGCAACAACAATTACAAAAAAATCCACCGATGATCTTATCCACCGAGAAGAAAAACTGATCAAAAGTCCTATACCACATCCTATAACAAGGGCCCCGAAAATCTCCTCAACTGGCTCTAAAATGGCTGAGAAAATGGAAAAATTCATCCCGGGAAGAATAAAAATTTTTGCAATAGAAGAAGCAAATGCATAAAGGATTAAAGCTAATGCATCGTCTATAGCTACAATGGATAAAATAGTGATGGTCAGGTCTCCTTTTGCTTTGAGTTCCCTTATTACCATTACAGTAGCAGCAGGAGCAGTAGCTGAGGAAATAGCTCCTAAAATCAAAGCCTCGTAGAGCCTGTGGGTTATGGCTAAAACTACCAGGGTTACAAGAAAGAAAGCACCAAATGCCTCAAAGACCACTATGGCAGCGATTGATTTTCTCAGTTTCCTGAGATTGGATATGGTGAGCTCCTCCCCAATGCCAAAAGCTATAAATCCAAGAGCAAGATCAGAGATAATTCCTGTTCGGG
>QMQA01000261.1 GCA_003648845.1 Candidatus Aerophobota bacterium | reverse complement strand
CTTTATGGTAACCCATGATTTTATAGATGTTTTATATCTTGCAACAAAGGTTGCAGTGATAAATCAGGGAAAGATAGAGCAGGTGGGAGAAGTTACCGATATTTTTCAGAAGCCTTCTTCCTCTTTTGTGGCCGGTTTTGTGGGAGCACGAAATATATTTCGCGGGCGCCTGGTTAATGAGAAAGAACACAGATTGGTTGATACAGGAAAAATAAAAGTAGAAGTTCCAAAAAATCTAGTCCAAAACTCGGAGAAAGTTTATTTTACTATCAGACCTGAGGATATAATTATCTCTCTAAAACCTTTATCCTCAAGCGCCAGAAACAACTATTCAGGAGAAGTGGTTAAAGTTATAAACAGAGGGCAGGTTTTTTATATAACTGTAGATATTGGTGAAAAAATAACAGCTCTTATCACTAAGGCTTCTTTTGAGGATATGAACTTAAAAAAGGGGGATAAGGTTTTTCTTACCTTTAAGGCAACAGCAGTACATTTATTTGTGTGAGGAATAAAATGCGATTAGATTACCTTAGAATATCTCTTACAGACAGATGTAATCTCAATTGTATTTACTGTCGCCCGGGAGAGAGAATAAAAATTCTGCAAAAAGAGGAGCTTTTAAGTTTTGAAGAAATTATAAAATTTATCAGGCTAATTTTGCCATGGGGGCTAAAAAAGGTAAGAATAACCGGGGGGGAACCTTTAATAAGGAAAGATGTACTCAAATTGATCAGTATGATTGCCAGGATAGGTCAAATAAAAGATATTGCTATGACTACCAATGGAATAGTGCTGGAGAAATTTGCCCGGGATTTAAAAAAAGCAGGTCTTTCGCGAGTGAACATAAGTCTTGATACTTTGAGCAGGGGCAAATTTATCAGGATTACCGGATATGATAGGCTGGCCATGGTGTTGAGAGGAATAAGAGCCGCAAAAGATGCCGGACTGGAGCCCGTGAAGATAAATATGGTGGTTCTTAAAGGAATAAATGATGCAGAAGTTTTGGACTTTGTTAGCTTTGCGAAAGAAAACTCTTTGATACCTCGATTTATAGAATATATGCCTATAAATGGAGCAGGGATGAGAGATTGGTATATTTCCAACCAGGTAATAAAAAAAATAATTGAGAAAAAATGGGGAAAACTGGAGTCTGTCCCTTTTCCTGGCAGTGGCCCTGCGGAATATTTCAAAATTAAAGGTATCTCCTTCACTTTAGGTTTTATAAGTCCTATTAGCAAGCCTTTTTGCTCCACATGCTCTAAGCTCAGGCTAAGCGCAGATGGAAAACTTAAGCCCTGTCTTGCCTCAAGCTATGAGATAGATATAAAAAGAGTCCTGAGAGAAAGTGGTCAAGAGACCCGGATCGAGGGTTTGATTAATTCAGTTATAAATTTTAAAAAGAAAAAAAGATCCCACCTGCCTGACTTTAATGCGGCGGGCAAATTCATGTTTCAGATAGGAGGATAAAAGATTAAAAAGATTTTTCGGGGAAAGGAGCAAAAGATTGTTGACATTTCCCAATTGGCAACTTATAATGGCTATCAAATTTATGTATAGTAAAGATAAAGGGTAAAATAGCTGAGGGGAGGCTTATAATGAGAGAACTGGAGGGAAGGGTAGCTGTTGTTACGGGAGGAGCTCGGGGGATAGGTAAGGCTATCTGTCAGACGCTGGCAAGAGAAGGTGCCCGGGTAGCTGTGTGTGATGTGGATTACAAAGCTGCTGAGGAGGCAGCTACTGAAATGAGAGGCCAGGGACTTTCCACCTTTCCGGTTAAACTGGATGTTTCTTACAGCAAAGAAGTTAAGAGGGTATTTGAGGATATAATAAATAAGTACAAGAAGGTGGATATTTTGATAAACAATGCTGGAATTTGCTACTATATCCCTTTTGAAAAGATCAGCGAAGGAGAATGGGACAGAGTTTTAGCAGTAAATCTCAAGGGCACATTTTTATGCTGTCAGGCAGTAATGCAGTCCATGATTTCTCAGGGGTGGGGCAAAATTGTAAATATTTCCTCAGTCGCTGCAAAGATAGGTGGAATTCTGGCAGGTGCCCATTATTCTGCTTCAAAGGCAGGAGTTATTTGCCTTACCAAATCCCTGGCACGAAGAATGGCTCCTCATGGAGTAAATGTAAATGCCATCTGTCCCGGTCAGATTAAAACAAGGATGACCGATGTCTGGTCTGAAGAGGAGAAGGAAAAATTCGTCCAGCAAATACCCCTTGGTCATTTTGGGGAACCACAGGACATAGCTGAAGCAGTACTTTTTCTTGTCTCTGAAAGGGCAAAATTCATTACAGGTGAGATTATTGATGTCAACGGGGGTTTTTTTATGGATTAAAGTTGTAATAAAAACTAATCCTTGCTTGCAACAGGGGTATATAACAGAAGATTTGAGACCTTTAACGGGAGGAAGATGATGAAAGGATTCCACAATAAAGTTTTACATATTGATTTAAGTGAAAAAAAGTTCTGGAGTGAGGATATCCCTGATACAATTCTTAGCTCTCTTTTAGGTGGTAGAGGCCTTGGAGCCTAGCTTTTATGGAAAAACTTAAAGGAAGGTACAGATCCTCTTTCCCCGGAAAATGTCCTTATTTTCGCAACAGGTCCTCTTACAGGAACTAAGATGATGGGTGCAAGTAGATATGCAGTTTTTACCAGGTCCCCTTTAACAGGTTTTTTTGCTGACTCATACTCTGGTGGTGATGTTGCACCAAAGATAAAAGCTACCGGTTATGATGCCATCATTATAAAAGGAGCCTCTTCCTCTCCTTTATATCTTGAGATATCAGACAGAGAGGTTAAATTCCACCCTGCCAGCCACCTCTGGGGAAAGGATACCTACCAGACAGAAGATAAGGTTCTGGAGGAGGTTGGCGTTCCCGGAGCACAGGCAGTGGTGATAGGTCCTGCAGGAGAAAACATGGTAGCTTTTGCCTGTCTGGAGAACAATTACTGGAGAAGTGCCGGCAGGTGTGGAATGGGGGCAGTTGCAGGCTCAAAGAAATTAAAAGCTATTGTCTTTCATGGAAATGCAACCTGCCCCTTAGCCAGTGATGATATGCTTGATGATTATGTAAGGTCTCTTGTAAAAAAAGGCAAAAATGATGCTGGTGTTGCAGCCTATAAAAAATATGGAACCCCCCAGATGGTAGCCATACTCAACAAG
>QMQA01000260.1 GCA_003648845.1 Candidatus Aerophobota bacterium | reverse complement strand
ATTTTCGCAAAGTTTCGCAAGTTTGCCTTTTGCATACCTGCATCTCGGCATAAACGGACACCCTTTTATCTCGATCTTATTGCCCGGAACATTTCCCTCTATCACCTTCAATCTCCTCCCGGCTATAATTTCACTCTCTTCAGGTATAACCTCCAGCAGAGCTTCCGTGTAGGGATGATTTGGCCCCTTTTTCGACATTATTACCACGGAATTACTACCCCTTTCCACTGCATAACCAGCGTACATTACAGTTATTGAATCGGCCACCGAACCAACCAGTCCTATATTATGGCTTATGAATATCATTGTAAGAGCTTTTTCGTTCACAAGAGAAAGAAGAAGATCAATAATTCTTATTCTATTTGAGGTATCCAATCCCGTTGTTGGTTCATCGGCTATAAGAAGTTTGGGTGAAGACGATATCGCGATTGCTATTACAACACGCTGTGCCATACCAACCGAAAGAGATGGTGGATACATGCCAATTATCTTCTCTCCCGGATAAAGTTTAACAGAGTTAAAGAGCTCCAGCATTCTGGATCTGATTTCTTCTCTTTTTAAACCAGGATTGAACCTCCTCAAAGTTTTTTCGAACTGAAGCCCAACCGGGATATACGGGTTCAAACTCAAACCTGGATTCTGAAACACAATTGATATATTTTTACCTCTTATATTTTCCATAATTCTGTCCATTCGCCTGAGCCATTTTTCCGTATCCTTTATTATGGTAAAGGGTTTCTTCTTAAAGGTTACAAATTCTTCAATCCCGTAAAATAAATCGAACATCCCGTCTTTCTTGTAAGGTTTCTTCTGGCTACCACTGCCATATTGAACATCATGGCTGTGAGTTTTCTCTCTCCTCACACCACGTCTTATATTTCTGACCAGTTCAAGGGTATCTTCAGGTCTCGGTCTGAAGTAAAACTTTCCTCCTATCAACCCTGGATAACTATCGATAAGCCCCATTAAGGATCTTGCTGTTATTGTTTTTCCACACCCAGACTCACCCACAAGCCCCATTATAGACCCTTCTTCAACCTCAAACTCCATATCTTCCACTGCTCTTATAAATCTCCTGTCCCTCTGATCATAGAAATAGACTTTGAGCCCTTTTAATTCTGCAAGATTTGCCATCTACCTTGACACCTTTTCATTATAAACTGAATTGAGCCCATCGCTGAGGAGGTAAAGTCCCATAATGGTTACCATTATCACCACAGCTGGTATAGTCGAAAGCCAGAATTTCCCCTGGAAAAAGAAGTCTTTCCCCATTGCAACCATATTTCCCCAGCTAGGGGTTGGTTCCTGAACCCCTATACCAAGATACGAGAGGGAGGTCTCTATAAGGATTGCTTCCCCCATACCCAAGGTGGCCTGAATAAGAAGAACAGACTTGCATGAAAGCCATACAATATGTTTAAAGATTATTGCTGCCCTGCTGAGCCCAAGTCCCCTGCACGCTTCTATATACCTTTGTCTTTTTAGAGTCTCAACCTTCGACTTTATATAAGATGTAACTTTTGGAATGCTTGTTACTCCAACAAATGTCATGATCAGGTATAGGGATGGTTTAAAGATTACAATGATAATAAATATGAAGATTATTCTTGGGACAGAATCAATGATGTTCAATATATAGAAAATAATCCTGCCAAAACTCCGCGGATAAAAACCAGCAATAATACCAAACAACAGGCCCATACTTGTGGATACCGATATACTTAAAAGTCCAGGCAGGAAAAATGCTTCGGTTCCCTTGACAATCCTGGAAAAAATATCTCTTCCAAGATAATCAGTACCAAAAATGTATTCGAAACTGGGAGGCCTGAATATATTCTGCATGTCAACCTGCATCGGATCTCTAATAAACAGGTTAGTAACAGAAATTGTAAAAAAAGTTAGGAGATAACTGACAACAAAGAGTCCAAAACCAATGGAGATTACATCCCTGATACTCGCCCTTCTGTATATAGGCACATGGAATTGTTCATCCAATCTTGGTCTAACCAGAGGTTCTTCAAAAAAATATCTCTTCATTTTATACAGATATCCTCAGGGTTTTAAAGTTCTTTGGGAGATATATAGTAAAGCAATATATCCTTAATGATCATTCCGGCTCTTACAATAAGTATGGACAAAAAAGCAATAACAAGAAGAACGGGGAGATCCCTCTGCAGAGTACTCTGAAAGGCAAGCCTCCCCATCCCAGGCCAGTTAAATACATATTCTACAATTACAGCACCTCCTATAATATAGGGAACCTTCGAAAATACAATTGAAATTAACGGGATAAGAATACCCTCGTACATTGCCCCCATTAAAACATTCTCACCCCTGGCCTTTGATGCAACAACATAATCGGTCCCCATAACTCTGTTAAGCTCATTTGTAACAAGCCGCACGATCTCACTTACAGAATCATTACTCAATCCGAGAACAAAAATCGGAATTACATATGTGATAAAAGGATTTCGTTGTACCTCCACAAATGGTCTGTATATCGGAAGATACCCGTAATGTCTTGAAAAGATATATATCACGAAGTATCCAAAATAGAAAACAGGAATCGAGGATAAAATGTAAGATAAAACTACAAATGGCCAGGAATAGCTTTTAAAACCCCTGAAAGCCGAAAATATACCAATTGGAACTGAGATAATCACCGAGATGAACAGGCTTCCTACGGTTAGAATCACCGTATTCTTAAAGGCTGGAAAAACAAGGCTTCTTATATCTATTCCAGTTACCGGAGAAACACCAAACTTGAGGGTTAGGAGCCTCTTTATCAGATCCACATACCCTTTCAGGCCACTGCCTTTCCCGAGAAAGGTTCCAGGCATAAGATTAAACAACATATACATAAGAGCGGTAACACCCAGAATTAACAAAAGGGTATAGAAAAGCTCCCTAAGTACAAAGCCAAGTGCTTTTGGCATTAATCAGAACCCTCTTCAACAATATACCAGTCCTTTACATAGGTAAAAAATCTTGTGGGATGAATACTTACACGTCTCAATTTTCTGTTGTATGCGGCATAATTGGTAAGAGTCCACAGATAGGTATAAGGGGCATCATCAGCAAGAATCTCATGAAGCTTTTTATATATTGTTTTTTTCTTCTCAATATCAAGGGTATTTCTTGCTTCATCAAGAAGAGCATCAACCTCCGGGTTTCTAT
>QMQA01000259.1 GCA_003648845.1 Candidatus Aerophobota bacterium | reverse complement strand
GACTGGAAGGTATAAACAGGTTCTTAAGGCGGGTGTGGAGACTGGTAACAGAACACAGGGGAGTCTGGAAAGAGAAACTGGAGGAAATTTACCGGGAAAAAGGGGGAGATATAAAAAGTGAAGAAAATGAACTAAGGACAATGGTCAACAAAACCATAGAAAAAGTAAGTCAGGATATCGAACATCGCTTTCATTTTAACACAGCTTTAGCCTCTCTTATGGAGTTTGTTAATTATCTTTACCTTTATCCGGAAAAGGAAAGTCCCATTTTTAAAGAATCTCTCCAGGTTCTGCTTCTGCTGCTTTACCCTTTTACTCCACATATCGCTCAGGAACTTGCACAGAGAATGGGTTGCAAAAAGGACCTGTGTTACCAGAGGTGGCCAGAATATAAAAAATCACTGCTCAAAAGCGAAAAGGTGACCTTGATAGTTCAGATAAACGGCAAACTGAGAGACAGGCTGACCATTTACTCCCAGGGGAAAAAAGAAGATATAGAAAAACAGGTTTTAAATAGAGAAAAGGTAAAAAAGTATACTCAGGGCAGATCCATTAAAAAGATAATACATATTCCAGGAAAGCTTATAAATATTGTAGTGGATTAATGTGGAACCTCAGAAGAGAAGAGCAGCTGGTTCTTCTAATCTTAATCGGTGCTTTCACTATAGGTCTGGGTATAAAACTTACAGGAGGAATACCCACCTCACCTCCTCCCTCCCCTCCTGCCTTAACCAGAGTAAAAATTTATGGAGCAGTAAAAAATCCCGGGTGGTACAGGATACCACAGGGATCCTCTTTGAAAAATTTGATTGAGATGGCTGGAGGAACTTTGCCCTGGGCTGATCTTTCCAGAGTAAATCTGTCCTCTCCCGTATCATCAAAGACAGTCTATGTACCTGAGGGAAAGTTAAACTTAAATCTTGCTTCGATAAAAGACCTCACCTATCTTCCAGGGATCGGGCCGGAGCTGGCAAAAAGGATAGTTAGCTACAGAAACAAAATAGGAAAGTTCGAGAGAATCTCTCAAATAAAGGAAGTTCCCGGTATCGGGGAAGTCCGTTTCCAGAAAATCAAAGATAAGTTAGTTGTCAGGTAATAAGTTCCGATTTTCAGAGAATTTCGGGATTTATCGGTTAGGCGGTTTAAACGAACTAAGTATATTCAGGGTAGAGGATCTTCATCCACATAACCTCCAGAGCAAGCTGGCAGGATACATTAGCCTGGATGAAAAATTTGCTTTTCTTCACAGCTTCAATACCTTTGTAAAGCTGGGAGAGTGAGTAGGTATCTTTTATATTGACAAGTTCGTTTGCCTTGTCATGATTGAAAACAGGAACATCTGGAGCTATCTTAATCATCAGGAGGTCCCGAAGGAAAAGCAAAACGATATTTAAAAGTGTCTCAATATCAGAGCTATTTTCGGTGCTCCATCTTTCCGATAATCTAAAAACCTCTCCGGACAAAGATTTTCTCTTCTGAATTAACTTAAATATTATCTCCCTTTCCTGAAAAATTTCCTCTTTTCTAACCAGCTTTAAAGCCTCGCTCATGCTTCCCTGGGCTAATTGACTGATAAGAGGAATAAGATGAGCTGGCATATCTACTTTATTTTTTAAGATCTCACTTATATCCTGACAGCTCAGAGATGAAAACTCCACCACCCTGCACCTGGAGAGGATGGTGGGAGGAAGAAATCCAGGAATATGGGTAATCAGGATTATTATCAGATAACCGGGGGGTTCTTCCAGAATTTTAAGCAGGGAATTTGCTGCTTGTGGGGTGAGTTTCTCAGCCTCGTTTATAATCCATACCTTTTTTCTACCTTCATAAACTCTGAAGCTTGACTCTGTTTTTAAATTGCGAATTTGCTCAATCTTAATAGATTCTCCTTCTGGATTAATTATTCGAAGATTGGGATGATTCATTTTTTCCATTTTAACACAGGAGGAGCACCTGTCACACCCATTTAAGCTGTCCATTTTACAATTTAAAGCTTTGGCGAAACTTATCGCTGTCATTTGTTTGCCAACACCGGGAGGGCCAGTAAAAAGATAGGCACCGGACAGCTTTTTCCTCTTTATATCGGCCCTGATTTTTTCCAGGGCTGATTTCTGACCGCGTATATCTTTAAAATTCATCTAAGCTTGGGAAAAAATCTTTACAAATTACATTTTTTATTATCTTGTGTATCTCAACAGAAGACATATCTGCCCTTACTACCCTCATCCTTCGGGGAGAGGCTCTGGCTATTTCCAGGTAGCCTTCCCGCACCCTCTTGTGAAAAGATAAATTCTCCCTCTCTATTCTATCAACCTTTTTTGTTCTTAAAAAAGCCTTCTCCGGTTCAAGATCCAGAAGAAAAGTTATATCCGGCTCTATTCCTCCGGTAGCTTTTTTGTTAAGCTTATCTATCAGTTCGATACTAAGACCCCTTCCATATCCCTGGTAGGCTAAGGAGGCATCAATATAGCGATCGGAAATGACAATTTTCCCTTGTTTCAGTGCGGGTTTTATCACCTCCTGCACATGCTGGGCTCTATCAGCAAGATAAAGAAAAAGTTCTGTCAAGGGATCAACTCTCCTGTCCTCCAGAATAATTTTTTTTATTTTTTCCCCCAGAGCGGTTCCTCCTGGTTCTTTTGTAAGTACCACTGAGCAGTTTCTATCAACCAAAAAATCGGCAAGAAGTTTCGCCTGTGTTGTTTTCCCACTTTTATCAATTCCCTCAAAACTTATAAACAAAATCTTCCCCTTATCTGGTAATTAATCTAAGGTTATAATAACCTCTTTGCCTGTCAAGTAAACTTTCCTGAAAATTTCAAGGCTACCTTGAGTAAGTAGCGTTCTGGTCTATGTTAGTTTGTCTGGTTTGAAACAAACCAACATAGAACATCGAACAAAAGATAACATGAAGCTATTTGTTACTTGACAAAATAACATTCTAAATTACTATAAATGACTGAACGGTCAGTCAAAGAGGAAGCTATGATAAAAGAAGAGATTAAAGAAAAGAGGAAAAACAACCAGAAAGACAAAATATTGCGGGCAGGAGAGAGGATTTTTGCTCGAAAGGGATTTCATCTAACTACTCTTGAAGAGATTGCCAGAGGTGCCAATCTTGCCAAAGGTACCATTTATCTGCATTTTCTGAACAAAAGAGACCGTTTTATATCAATTATAGAAAAAAAGCTGGATATTC
>QMQA01000258.1 GCA_003648845.1 Candidatus Aerophobota bacterium | reverse complement strand
TGTTTTTTCTTGTTTTACTCGTGGTATATCTTCCTCTTGGCTTAGCCTCTGCACAATCCTCTTTGCAGGAGCTTAATACCCTCAGAATCACCGGGAAAGGAATAGTTGATGAAAAAGGTAATTTAAAGATAAATCTTGACTGGAGATTTCCCACCAATGCTCTTTATATCCAGATAAAGAAAAATTTTCCCAGTCCTTACATCATCCTGAGAGAATTTACTTCTCAAAGGTCAGCTTTTGAAGTGGCTAATGCCAGTATAGAATATGATGACGCTGAAAGAGCTCTTCATGTGACCGCAGACTTCCTGGGATTGGCCGTTAACAAAAAGGGACGCTGGGAAATCGATATGGGCAAAGGAACAGACTGCATCTTGCTGGAAAAACAGAGAGGTATATTCTTGCAGGTAACCCCCGTAGATTCTCAGATGATTCTGGTAATGGATATGATGGTGAGGCTTCCCCGGGAAGCTTCCAATATAAGGTATAACGAAAAAAAGGGACTTCTTACCTATTCTCTCCCCAGAAAACCTGCCACAGGTTACTGTGAACTTGATCTTTCTCTTAGATGTAAACCTCGCCTTATGGCTGCCACCTACAAGGTATATGGAAATCCTGACATATCTGAGGGAAGCATGTGGGTAGCCAAAGCAGTTTTTAAAAACACGGGAGAGTGTAATATTCGAAATTTAAAGGTAAGTTATAAATTGGGTGAATATTCAGACTGGTCAATTCCCAACACTTATTCTCTTATTGTTCCCGGGGGATGTGTGGTAGACCTTTATTACCCGGTAATCTCATCAAAAATCACACAGCTTTTGACTCGCACTCCGGTTGATGTACAGATAAAATACAGCTATCAGGATGAAGAAGGAAATGAATATGAAGATGTTAGTGGTGAAAGGATAGAGATACTGGGAGTAAATCAGATAGAATTTTGCAATTTGACTATGGAAGAGAGAACTGGAACCTGGGCTGAGTACTTTTCTAACTCCCCTCTTCTGGCAGCCTGGGTTACCCATCTTGACCCTCCGGTGAAAGCCCTTGCTGGAATGGTATCTCAGTTGGCTGGAGGAGTTCCCACTGCACTGGACCCGGAATCAGCTATCAAGTTCTGCAGAGCCCTCTATGAGCTTGAAGTTGCCAATGGAATGGTCTATCAGACTCCTTCTGGATTTCTACAAGAATACGCACCAGGTCAGGATATCAAATACCCCAGGGATACTTTGAGGGATAAATCTGGAACCTGCGTTGATCTTGCTATACTTTATGCCAGTGTATGTGAAGCAGTGGGTCTCGAAACTATCCTGGTTACTATTCCAGGCCATTGTTTTCCAGTGGTTATTCTTCCTGGGGGAGGGCTTTTACCTGTTGAGTGCACGGCCATAAGTGGAGTTGCAGTAGGAGAACCCCAGGTGAGGGCTTTATCCTTTGATAAGGCTGTAGAGCTTGCCTCCAAGGAACTTCAAAACCTCCAGATGGGAATGTACTATCTGGTTAATGTGGAGGAGATGTGGCAGCAGGGGGTGGTAAGTCCGGAACTTCCAAGGTTAGAAGCAGACATTCTGCAAAGATGGGGATGGCAGCTACCCCAGGCTCAGGTGCAACAACAGGCTCCTGGCGGTGGTCCAGTAGGGGAAAGAGGACAGGGTGGAGAGAGACAGGTAACCACTGTGAATGTTAACAAAAGACATTCAAGCCAGCAACACGGATGTTCTTTTCTCTATCCTGAGGGATGGCAAATTCAGGAAGATCAGAATAATATTACCATAGGAGACCCTCAGGGTTTTGCCTGGGTGACTATGTGGAGAATAGCCGAAAATATTGACCCTCAGACTTACCTTAAAAATGCAGAAGATTACTTAAAACAAAACTGGAAAAATTACACTGTAACCTCAAGAAGCGAGGTTAAGATTAACTCCATAGATGCACTACGAGTTGACGGGCACTACACTCCGGCGCAGGGAAGAGTTGAGATCTTCACCATACTGGTTTTGTACCAGAACAACCAGGCAAAACTTATGGTAGGCTCCGGGATTGTAAAAGAACAGTATTCCAATTTTTCTCCTGTGATGGAGAAGATATTTAACAGTATTACCCTTGTTGATACCGGACAAACAACTACTCCCCGGCAAACTCAACAGCAAACCCAGAGATACACAAGCGGGCAGTATAAATTTTCCTTTGATTATCCTCAAGGATGGCAGGTAAGTGAACAGCAAGGCACCGTAAGTGTAGTTCATCCTCAGAATCTTGCCTGGGTAAGTATATGGAGAATAACCCAGAATGTTGATCCTCAAAATTACCTGCAAAACTTAGAATTCCAAATAAAACAACAATACCAAAATTTTACAGTGACTGAAAGAAAGCGAACAACAATTAATGGTGTAAGCGTACTCATAACAATAGCTGAATCTACTTCTCCTCAGGGACAGGCTCAGGTTAATGGTATCCTGGTTTTTTATGAGAATAATCAGGCAAAACTTGGAGTGGTATCCGCAGGTTTAAGGGAGCAATACGATAATCTCTCCCCTATGTTGGACCAGATAATTGGTAGTATTACCCTATGGTAAGGTAGTAGCTCTGAGATTACCAGAAGCAAATTTGCAGTATAAAAGGAGTAGAAAAGATGAGGAAAAGATTTATAGGGGCCGTAGCGGGTTTGATTTTAATGTTGGTTTCAGGCGCTGCCCTATCTCAACTTAGCCCCCCTTTTCAACCCCAACCATCTCAACAGCCTAAAGGAACCACTAAGACCCCTAAGGTAACAGGGTGGCTAAGATACCAGATGTCCGAGCTACTCCCCATTAATAATGCCATGGCTGTCACTCACATTGAATATCCCAGGGACTGGCAAGTAATACCTGATTACTATCAAAGGAGAGTAACTTTTTCTAAAGATTCTAACGGAACTGTTTCCTTTACCCTTTGCCCGGCGATGGAATTGATAAACCCTGTCCAGCGAACTGCATCCGAGTTCTTCCAACTCTTATTTCAGGAGATAAATCAAAGAGTGAGTGATCTTAGGATAGTTAAGCAGGATTTCCCTCAATCTCAAAACATTGCTGGAACGATATTCAGTGAGGGAAGAGTTGAGTTACAGGGAACCGAAAACGGTATGGATATGACCTACTATGTCTGGATTGACTACTTTTATTCCTCAGGAGGGTATTTTAGCGTCGGCACTGCTATCTTTGCTCTTGCCCAGGCTCCTAC
>QMQA01000257.1 GCA_003648845.1 Candidatus Aerophobota bacterium | reverse complement strand
GTATGTGTATAATCTTTTCTGTTAGGAGATAGGGTCTTTTGTTTTCTCCCACAAAATTCTCTGATACAAGTTTTAGAGGGTTAAAATGTTTTATCTTCTCAGTGTTTCTTCTTGGGAGTTCTCGACATCTTATCTCCTCTTCTGTAGGATCACAGGAAAGGTTGTGTTTTTTTAACCTTCTATAAAGGTCAGCTTCAAGATAAAAGGCCCTGTGTATATCACCATCTGCAAGAAGGTACTCATTTACAACAAGAATTGTAACTCTTCTTCGAAAGCACTCGTTACTACGTTTTACTTTCCTTATATTAAATTCTTCTTTAACTAACCCAACCTGTCCCGGGAAAGCTTTGGTATCAAATACTCTTGATCTCACCTTTTTCTCCCTTTAATCCTTTAAAAAGTTCTACTCACCCTAAGCTGCGTGAGTAGCCCCTTATATATAAATAGAGTTAGTTATGGGTTTTAAGTGGGGATGATGTTCTTTTTTAGAAAACCTTCAAAAGCCTTCCAGGGTACATCCCCACTCTTCGGATGTTCCTCCCGCAGCTTCGTGAATATACCTTTTTAAGAAGTCGATGTTTAAGTTGTCTTTTTCAAAACCCTAATTTAATGGACAGTTTGTCTTTATTGGCAGGATAGAGGAAAAGATTTTTAAGTGGTGGAGATAAAAGGCTTTGGGCAAAAAAGCAAGGTAAAATCCTACGAAAGAGGGGGGAAATTATCTGTCTTGAGGCACCCTTTTGGACTTTGCTTATAACATTGGATTAACTGATTCTAGAGTAGAATCTGTTTATATTACAGAAGATAACATGTGGGGCCCTGAGGGGAATCTTTTAACCAGTATGACTCAAACTGTAACAAGAACACAGGGTAGGGGCAATTTAAATGAAAAAGTAGTTGTAAATAAATCTTTCGTTAAAGGCCCAAGATACATTGTTGTTTACGGCGTTACAACCCCTGATGGAAAAAGAATTACTGATTTAGGAAGTGCTGGTGCTGATAATACAAGTAGTGAGTTTAGAAGGTATGCACCGGAAATTGCAGCAAGAAGGGCAAGGGTCAGGACGATTTTAACTGCAATTAATAAGAAAGAGTTATTAACAGATATAGAGATGCCACCTGATTTTCTGGAAGGGCCAAAGATGGATGAAGAAGCTGAAAGATGTAGAAATGGACTTTGTTCCCCCGAACAAATCACTGCCCTGAAGAAACTTTACAACACCAAGGAAAAACAGGATGCTCTTTTAGAAAAATATAATGTTGAAAAGATAGAGGATCTACCAAGAGAAAAGGCAGATGAGGCGGTAAAGCTGGCCCAGAAAAGAGAGATGCCTTTATTTTTGAGAGTTTGAGTTTTCCCCCGAAAAAATTTCAAATTACAACAATAAAAACAAAGGAGATGTGCCATGGAACGTAAATTAAAGATCCTCTATCCTTTAAGAAGAGAGTTTGTAAAAAAGCTAAGCCTTATTCCGGATGTTGCAAAATAGGAAAAGGCAAGGCAGGGATGTATTAAGTGCATTTGCAATCTTTTCAATGCTTTTTAGGGAAGGGTTCTTTTTGCCCCGCTCAACCTGTCCAATATAGGTGTAATGCAGTCCTGTTTTAGCTGCAAGGATCAAATAAAAACTTTCAAAAATCAATCTACTATTATTCCTATTGCCCTTTGAATAGTTTTTTCAACCTCAGACATTTTAGCAGGGCTGATGGTACCGGAAAAAGGTCCCCGAATTAAAAAAGATTTATCAAGAGTGGTAATCTGTTCACATTTAGCAACAGAGGTCCTGTCAAGTCCTCCCTCACCCTTAAGAAGCTTTACATGGGTAGGAGCTTCACGTAAGGTAGTAGAGATGGGAACTACAATAACATCACCAGCCAAGCGATTTCTCACATTTAGAGAAACTATAAGGGCAGGGCGCATTTTTTTATCGGCAGGCTGACCTGGAAGCTTGACAAGGTAAATCTCACCTCTTTTAGGATAATCCATATTCTATTCCCAAAAACTCTTGGAAGATTCTGCAGCTATTCTTGTCCACTCTTTGTCCTCTTTTTTCTCATCCTCGGAAAGGGATAGATAATATTCCTCTATTCTTTTTTCAATCTCAGCTTTTTTTTGTTCGATATACCAGCTGCGAAGTATATCCTCAATGAACTTGCTTCGTGAGCGATTTTTAGTTTTCTTAAGGTAGCTGTCTATAGCACAGATTATATCAGGATCGATAGTTGCAGTAACCTTTACTTTGGACCCCATTTTTACATCCTTTTTATCTTAGTTTTGGTAAGAATATTTATCTTATTACTTAATTTTCAAGTTTTGACCTTGACAGCTCTGAAAAAGTAGATTTTAAGTTGAATAAGAGAAATAATGATTTTTAAAAACAACTTCAGAGGTGAATCCTCATCTTAGCTAATTTTACTAAAGTGCTCAAAAATAGACTTTTTCAGATGTCTCATCTAAAGAGATTTGACAAAAAATAATATTTAGGTATACTGCTTGATGATACTATATTTGGTATAATTCTTTCTTAGAATGGAAAAATGGAAAAATGGAAAAATACATCCATTTTAAGAAAGCTAAGGAAATTGCCGATTATATAGAGATGATACAGTATTACAAGGAACTGGAGGGTTAAATTGAAAGAAAAAAGGGAGATAAGAGCGATTGCAGAAAAGTTAGCAAGACAAAATTATCAATTCACGGTTCAAAAAGATGAAATGGGGTACTATGTAACTGTTCCTGACTTAAAGGGGTGTTCAACATGGGTGACCTCCCTTGATGAGTTGGAGCAGGCTTTATATGAAGCAAAGCTAGCTTGGATTGAAGCCGCCCTCGAAAGAGGAATAGATATACCTAAACCTAGTGAGGAGAGTCAATTTTCTGGTAAATTCTTGGTAAGATGTCCAAAGACAATTCACAAAAGGTTAGTAGAAAACGCCAGAAGGGAGGGAGTCAGCTTAAATCAGTATGTGGTATCTATTTTAGCTCAAAGTTCCCTGGGTGATCGAGCTGCAGAGATTATTGAAGATAAGATAGCCAAGATCATAGAGAGAGGTTACTGGAAAGGCTTAAGGTCTGCGGAAAGGAGATTTTCCGGTCCTCAACTTGAATATCCCCCATATCTTGTCAAATATAGTAGTGGAGAAGAAGTGAGAGTTGCGTAAAGGTGAGAAAAAATGGCAATTAAAACGAGAAAAAAGGCAGAAAAAAAAGAG
>QMQA01000256.1 GCA_003648845.1 Candidatus Aerophobota bacterium | reverse complement strand
TAAGGATACTCCCAGTGCTTCCTCCAGTTTTTTTTCTATCTGAGTTGCTTTCACACCCTCTTCAGCCTCAACGTCTACATGAGCTTTTTTTATCCCGTTTTCCTCCTTCACCACTATCTGATAGTGCTCCTTTACTCCTGAAATGGACATTAAAACTTCTTCTACCTGACTCGGGAAAAAATTTACTCCTTTGATAATAAGCATATCATCAATTCTTCCCTTTATATAATCAATCCTGAGATGAGTGCGTCCACACTCGCACTTTTCCCTGCTTTTTATGGCAGAAAGATCACCACTGCGAAATCTTATTACCGGCAGGGCTTTCCTTGTAAGAGAAGTAAATACCAGCTCTCCTTCCTCTCCATCGGGTAGGGGTTTGCCGGTTTCAGGATCGATTACCTCTACCAGATATTGATCCTCCCAGACGTGTATTCCGTTATGGAAAGAGCAATCCATCCCTGTTGTTCCCACACCTCCTGTTTCAGTCATCCCATAGATATCAAAAACTTCAATTCTCAGACCTCTTTCAAGTCTTTTTTTCATTTGCTGGGAAAAAATCTCGGCACCAAAAAGACCTTTTTTTAAAGAGGGAATAGCTAAATTATTTTCTTCCATTACCTCCATAATGCGAATTCCATAAGAAACCACTCCTGTAATCACCTCTGTATTAAGATCGTTAGCAAGCTTTATTTGTCTCAGGGTGCCTCCTGCTCCTGTGGGAACCACAAACAATCCTGCTTTTCTTGCCCCATGGTAAAATCCAAAACCTCCATTAAAAAGACCAAAGGAGGGAGTGATCTGTATAATCGTTCCCTCCTTTATCCCTGCCATCCTGTAACATCTTGCCATACAGGTAGCCCACTGATCTATATCCTCCTCCGTATAAACCATCATTACAGGCTTTCCTGTAAAACCGGAGGACATGTGCATTTCCCTTATCTTCTTTTTATCCACACATAAAAAGCCAAAAGGGTAATTTTCTCTTAGAAGTCTTTTATCCGTAAAGGGAAGAAACTGTACATCTTCCAGCTTTCTTATATCTTCAGGTTTTACACCTCGCAGATCAAACTCTTTTCTGTAAACAGAGTTTGACTCATACACATATTTAACCATGCTTTTAAGTCTCTCAAGCTGTATCTTCTCGATCTTTTCCCGGGGGGCGGTTTCAATCTCCCTATCCCAGTAGATATTTTTTGACAAGTCATACATTTTCCTCACCCAATATTTTGTTCAATAATCGATTATTTTCCACCTTCCATCCTCTACTGTAACCATAACCAGAGAATCCAATCCTAGACCACAATGGTCTTGGCTGGACATATTATAGATACCTGATATTCCAACGTAATTTCTTGTATTTTCAATGGCATCACGTAATCTTTCCGGATCAGTGCCAGCTTTCTTAATAGCATTTGCCACAATCATAAAAGCATCCCAGGCATAACCAGAATGAGTGCTAACCGGGCCGTATTCTTTCTCATACTCTCTAACAAAGTTTTGTACCACCTCCCTCTGAGGGTCATCCTCCCTTAGCTGGTCAGCAACCACAGTCTTAGTGGAAGGCATAATGGTTCCATTTGCCGCATCTTCTGCCAGTTTAAGATAAGTAGGGTCAGGCAAGCCATGACACTGGACAAGAATCTGCCTTGCCTCAAGAGGCTTAAAATTTCTGGCTACCGTTGCTCCTGCAGGACCTATAGTCCAGCATATTATAGCCTGAGCATCGGTTGCGACCAGTTTTCTAAGCTGAATTGTCATATCTATATCTTGCGTTCCGAAGGATTCCTGTGCAACAATTCTTATGCCCTCTCTTTCAGCGACCTTTAAAAGATCTTTTCTACCTTCTTCTCCAAAAGCGTCCCTGGCAGTTATTATGGCAACTTTATTGATATTTTTCTTCTTTAAATATTTATAGATCTTTTCAACGGCTGTTACTGTTTTCTGGGGAGTTTTAAATACCCATTTTTTCACGGGTACAACAGGAGGAGTTCCCCCTACACACATCACAACCGGAATCCTGGCTCTTTCAATTGGCTTAAATAAAGCCATACCGGTACTGGTCCGGGTCGGACCAATAATTGCATGCACCTTTTCCTTGTAAACCAACCTTTCAAATTCCGTAACAGCGACAGAGTTTTCTCCTTTAGTATCGGCAAAGATAAGCTTTATCTGTCTCCCTGCTATTCCGCCCTGCTCTTCAAAATACTCTTTGGCCATAGTTGCTACATATTTTGAGGGAACACCAATATGCCTTGCCGGGCCACTTAAGGCAAAAAGGCAACCTATCTTTATCGTCTTTGTCTGCTCTACCTGCTGGGAAAAAACGCCACCTGTAAGACCCAGGACCAACAACCAAAAAACCATGAACCCACTTATTCTTTTGAGCTTTTTCATCGCTTTCTCCTTTCTTTATAAATTTTTACAACAAATTCCACCCCCCTCTTTGTAAAATGTGAGCTAAAACCTGTGCAAAAAATTGTTTAAAGGTTATTTAGCCACCGGGTAAGAAACTTGGCAGGTTTATCTTGGCAACCTCACCTCGTCTAATCTCAGCTATCTCAAAGACCTAGTTTTTATTTAACTATATTTTCATCTTTTGTCAAGTAAAGCTATAACCTGTAACTCTTGACAACAGTTTATTTATAGTTAGGCTATAGAAGCAGATTTCTCGCAAGGAGATAGAAAGATGAAAGATTTCCCCAGGAGCAAAAGAGGTTGGAGTAGAAATTTTCTCCCTCTCCAAATCATACAGTATGCTGGGTTGGAGAGTGGGTTTTGTGGTAGGAAACAGAAAGATTGGTCTTTGCCTTAAGAAGAATAAAAAGCTATTTTACCAGGAAAAAAATGAATATCCTTATACAGGGTCCTCCCCGGGTAGGTAAAACTACTGCTATTGAAAAAATAGCAAAGCTTCTGGAAAATGTAGCAGGATTTTACACTGAAGAGATAAAAGAAGGAGAGGGAAGAGCGGGATTTAAGGTAAGGGACTTTGAGGGAGGCGAGGGAATTCTGGCTCATAAAAAATACAAAAGCCCTTATCGGGTGGGAAGGTATGGAGTAAATATAAAAAGTTTTGAAAGTATAGCTATTCCTGCTTTAAAAAGTGGCCTGGAAAGGAAAAAAATTTTACTGGTTGATGAAATTGGGAAGATGGAGATGTTCTCAGATAAATTTAGAAAACAGATAACAAAAGCTCTTGAGGTTCCTAACCCTGTGAT
>QMQA01000255.1 GCA_003648845.1 Candidatus Aerophobota bacterium | reverse complement strand
TCATCCCGCATAATCTCAGAAGGAACATAACTGGTACTGGCTACCCTCACACCAAATTGAGAAAGATACATCCTGGCTTCTCTCAATTTCATACCCACAAGATTTGGAACAGTAACCAGTTTTGCCCCTTCGCTTACTACCAGCTCTACGATGCGATCCTTTCGCACTTTTGTTCCTGGTGCTGGAGTTTGAGAAAGAACGACATTTTCAGGTATCTCTCTGGAAAACTTTTTCCCTGCAACTCTTGTGCTGAGCTTTTTCTGACTGAGCAGCATAACAGCTTCCTCTACTTTCTTTCCTACCACATTGGGAACAACAATTTCTTCAGGAGGAACCAGAATTACTATAGTAATGTAAGCTGCTACTCCAACTGTCGCCAACAGAGAAAAAAAAATTCCGATAAATTTAAAGAGCGACCTTACCCATCCTGCCAACATTATTCCTTCATACTACTTTTTACTACCTCCACCAGTTTTGAGAAATCCTGAGGGTGGTTAACTGCCATCTCTGAAAGCATTTTTCTATTCAGATTAACATTAGCTTCTTTTAGCCCTTTGATGAAACGAGAATAAGAGATACCTTCTTTCCTCACAGCTGCATTAATCCGGGCAATCCATAACCTGCGAAAATCTCTCTTTTTTACTTTTCTGCCTATATAACTATGAAAAAGAGACTTTTTAACCGCCTCTTTAGCCTGGGTATATAAATTACTTCTTCCACCCCTGTAGCCTTTAGCCAGTCTAAGAATCTTTTTCCTTTTTTTTGTATGGATAATCCCTCTTTTTACTCTGGCCATTATTTTTCCTCTTTATTAACTGGATAATAATTTTTTTATTTTTCTCGCATCAGATATATCCACAGTTGTAGATTGTCTGAGTTTTCTTTTCCTCTTTCCTGATTTTTTCAGTTTAAGATGGGAAGCAAAGGCTTTGAACCTTTTTATCTTACCTTTCTTGGTAACTTTGAATCTTTTCATTGCTCCCCGATGGCTTTTAAGTTTGGGCATTTTCTCCTCCAGAATAAAAATCCACCAATTTTACTTGGGGATTAAGTATTGCTCCATTTTCCTCCCACTAACGGAAGGAGCGGCCTCTGCTTTTCCAATATCTTCCACTTCTTTTACTACCTTTTCAAGGAGGTGTTTACCTTCTTCCTGATATATATTTTCTCTCCCTCTAAATCTTATAGACAATTTCACCCGATGTCCCTCCTTCAAGAACTGCTGAACCTTCCTTACCTTTATCTGAAGGTCATGATCCCCTATTTGATAAGACAGCCTTATCTCTTTCAAAGTGTTAGAAGCGTGTTTTTTTCTGGTCTTTTTGCGCTTTTTTTCCAGTTGATATTTGAATTTTCCATAATCAAGTATCCGGCAGACCGGTGGATTCGCCTGAGGAGCAACCTCAACCAGATCTAATCCTTCATTTTGAGCAATCTCCAGAGCTTTTTCTCGAGTAAATATACCCATCTGTTTTCCCTGGGCGTCAATAAGGCGAACTTTTTTTGCCTTTATCTCCTCATTGACCGCCATTTGAGGATAAGAGTTTCTGCTAATAGGCAACCCCTCCTTTTAACTTAGCTTAGCTTTTTGCAGCTATTTTCTCTTTGACCATATTTATAAAGCTTTTCACAGAAATATTCTTCAAATTTTCCCCGTCTCTTTTACGCACCGTTAAAGTTTTTGTCTCTTCCTCTTTTTTGCCCAAAATGAGCATATAAGGTATTTTTTGAAGTTGGGCTTCCCGGATCTTATAACTTAACATCTCATTTCTTGAATCCAGTTCTACACGGATACCCTGGTCCCTTATCACATCATACACCTGCCTGGCAAAAGGAATTTCTTTATCAGTTAAAGTAAGTATCTTTGCCTGGACAGGAGCCAGCCAGACAGGGAATTTGCCCCCCAGGTGCTCTATTAAGACTCCCAAGAATCTGTCAATTGCCCCCAGGACAACCCTGTGAATCATAACCACTCGTTTTTTCTCTCCCCCCGAAGCTACATAAGTAAGATTAAACCTTTCGGGAAGGTTGAAATCAACCTGAATAGTGGGACCCTGCCATAATCTACCCAGTGCATCTTCCATTTGAATATCTATCTTCGGTCCATAAAAAGCACCTTCTCCGGAAGCTACTTCAAAATCAATACTTTCTCTGTTTAAAGCCTCTTTCAAGGCATCAGTGGACCTTTCCCACAGAATATCGGAACCAATCGACTTTACAGGACGTGTGGAAAGGGTAACTCTGTATCCCAGCTTAAAAGTATCCATCATAAATAAAGAAAATTGCAAGACTTTCCTTACTTCTTCTACCACCTGTGAAGGCGTACAAAAAATATGAGCATCGTCCTGAGTAAATCCTCTCAGCCTTAAAAGGCCGTGAAGTACCCCGGATTCCTCACGTCTATAAACTGTGCCCAGCTCGAATAATCTAACGGGAAGATCTCTGTAACTTCTCTGCCTGCTTTTATAAACCATTATATGAGCAGGACAATTCATGGGTTTGAGAACATAATCCTCACCATTAACGGAAAAAACATACATATTTTCCCTGTAAAAGTCAAGATGTCCGGACACCTTCCACAAATCAGCCTTAGAGATATGAGGCGTCCTTACCAGTTGATAACCTCTTTTTATATGCTCTTCCTTCTCAAAATTCTCTATAACTTCCCTTATTATAGCACCTTTAGGATGGTAAACAGCAAGACCTGGACCCAAATCAGGATATATATCAAAAATCTCCAGTTCTCTTCCAAGTTTGCGATGGTCTCTTTTCTTTGCCTCTTCCATCCATCTCAGATGTTCTTCAAGCTCTTCTCTGGTAAAAAATGAGGTTCCATATACACGAGAGAGCATTGGATTTCCTTCTCTACCTCGCCAGTAAGCTCCAGCTACTGAGAGAAGGGCAAAATGCTTTATTTTTCCGGTACTCTCAACATGGGGTCCACGACAAAGATCTACAAACTCACCCTGAGAGTATATACTAACCTTTTCCTCTTTTATCTCTTCAAGCAGTTCCAATTTGTAAGGTTCTCGTCGCTCCTGAAATACCTTCATTGCCTCCTTTTTACTTATCACATCCTTCTTGAAAGGAAGATCTTCCTGAATTATCTTCTCCATTTCTTTCCGGATTCTGGATAAATTCCTGGAAAGAAGCTCACCATCGATATCAAAATCATAATAAAACCCATTCTTAATTGGAGGCCCTATCCCGAGTTTAGCC
>QMQA01000254.1 GCA_003648845.1 Candidatus Aerophobota bacterium | reverse complement strand
ACAAAAAGTCAATTCATTAATTGTTCTTCAGCTCAAAGCCTTCCTTTAAAGTTGACCGGCAGATAAATAAAATTTATAATAAACCTTGGGCCCAAGACACTTTCACGAATAGAGGGTGTAGATATAGCAACGGTTGCTCAGAGATAATTTAATTAAGAAAGGGAGAAAAAATGATAAAGGATGAGGCTGAATTTGAGGAGATAGATTTAAGAGACTATCTTGAGGTGCTTTTTAAAAGAAAGTATATTGTTCTGGGAATTTTTTTCATCTCCATTATAACAGCTGCTACTGTAAGTTTTTTTGGACTATCACCAGTTTACCGCTCTACTGCCAGAGTTATTGTTGCTCCACCTTCTGTGGGGGAGGTCTCGGAATTTAAATCCTATGAAGAGTTCTTAAATTTTCAGGCTGTCTTTCCTGGATTTTATTCACCCCAGACATACGTTGAACTTTTAAAAAATCCCTCCTTAGAGAAAGAAGTTATAAGATTATCAGGTCTTGAGGAGAAAACAAAAGAAGATTTCTCTCCAGAGGATCTGGAAAAAATAAGCTCTATCCAGCTTGTAAAAGGTACCAGAGTTATCCAGATAACCATAGAATATAAAGACCCGGTCCTGGCAAAAGATATAGCCAATACCTGGGCCCGGCTTTTTACTGAGAAAATTAAAAATGAAAGGCTGCAAAGGTACCTTACGGTGAAAACCAGCCTTGAGTCAAGACTAAATCTGACCAGAGAGAAGTTAAGTGAGATAGAAAAAGAAAAGAGAGAATTTGATAAGGAAGATAAGATAGACCTGATGGAAAAGGAAATCCAGGAAAAATCATTAAAACTTAGAAAGGACAGGACAAGGATTTTTGAGCTGCAAAGTCTTATACAGGTGGAGAAAGCTAAAATAGAAGAACTTGAAAAGCATCTAAAAGAAGAAAAACAGGTAATTGTTCTCACCGAATCTATTGCTGATCACCCTGTCCTGAGGCGACTAATTTCCCGAATAGAAGGCGAGATACCATCGAATCTCCAGGTAAAATCTGAGCATATAAATCCCCTATATCAAAAGATAAAAACAGACCTCACAAGATCTAAGGTTAATTTAATAGCTTATCAGCAAGAGCTAACTTACCTGCAAAAAGAAGTCAAGGATTTAACCGGGAAAATTGAGAAGTTAAGAAAAGAGCTGGCTGAAAAGAGGCCAACTTACGAGAGAATAACAAGAGAGCTCACTCTGGCCAGGAAAAATTACGATAGTTTATCCTCCCAGGCAGAACTTGTAAGCTGGGTTGAACCTCTTCTGGAAGAGGAGGCAAAAATAGCCAGCCTGGCAGCGGTACCTGATACACCTTTTAAACCAAAGAAAGTGCAAAATATAGCTATAAGTGCCGTTCTGGGGTTATTTGTGGGGGTTATTGCTGCCTTTTTTGCCGAGTGGTGGAGCAAAGGAAAGGTTGAGATTGAAAAAAACGGGGAAAAATCATCCAGCTAAAACTTAATCCAGTACTGGGGAAAGGCCTTTATGTAAAACATAATAGAGTAGTCGGTCTCTGGTTTTCTCTGATAAGATAGCTGAACACCCCAGCAATGAAGGTCGCGCCAGATGGTGTATCTTTCCTCGGAGAGCTGGTTTTCTATCAGGTCGTATTTTCCGTAGCCAGAGACCTTCCATTTTCTCCCCAGATTTACATCTGCCTGAATGGTAAAATCATTTATCCCCTCATCAACATCTTTTTTCAGCCCTAAATTCAGGTGCCACATCTTCCCCTTTAAATCAAGGCTGTGGGCCAGTTTTTCATATTCCTCATCATAAAAATCGTAATAAAAATAAAATTTAGCATAATTTAAAAAGGGAAAGGGAGGAGTCAGATAAAACTCCCCCTCCAGGAAGGAAAATCCTTTTTTTTCTTCGGTTAAATTGTACCCAATGGTTAAATTTCCCGAGGAAAAACTTTTTCCCTTATAATAAAAAGAATTTTTAATCCCCAGCTTTATCAGGTTGGGAGGATGAATATCCTCTGTTTTTTTCTCATACTCTTCAAGATCAAACGGCAGGGTAAAATCATCCCTTTCCTCGCTTGAGTGATACCAGCCAACAGATGGCTCAAGTTGATACTCCCACCTATCCGGTGTGCCTCTTTTTATACTTGAGGATACAACTATTTCCTGATAGGGTATCCTCCGCCAGGCTTCCTTTCCCTCCCTGTCCCTGTACCAGAAAAGATGATAACCTGCTTTTGGTTGAAATTTAAGATACCTGAAGGCATAAAAAGGATAGGATAAATCAGCAAAAGCATCAGTGCGCAAAAACTCTTCTTCTCCTTTTTTAAAGCTTGTGGCCTCCATCCCCTTTCCAAGGTAAAGCCCTGTTTTTCCTATTTTTTGAGGAGAAAAACTTAGTGTAAGGCTGGGAAGACGCTGGATAGAGGTCTGGTAATTAAATGGATTTACCTCCGGCTCAAGCAAAAAATTAACATTATATGCTGGTTTTCTGTGCTCTAAGGATAAAAAGGATGGGGGAATTTCCTCATCTTCTTCAGGAAAGTAATCCTCTAAAAATTCGGCATCACTTACACGATCAAAGTTTATCTTTAAAGAGGTTGACCTGGAAAAGCGATAGTTATGTGCAAGTTTTAACCTCCACCTCTCGTTCTGCGTATCTTTTTCCTTGATAAAGTAAGTTCTTATCTCACCTTCTCCCTTCTCCATCCTGTAAGATGCATCTATTCCCTCTGCAAAGCCCTTTTTTTCTCTCCAGTCAAGATGAAAGGTTCCATAAAGTCTGGGAGAGATATAATAGTAATATCCAGTTTTTACATACCAGCCAGAAAAATCACTATAACCGATGCTGGGCATCATTATCCTGTTTTCCCTGTGCAAATACCTCACAATGACAGGAGCCCAGAACAAAGGGTATCTTCCCACATACAGGGTGGCATTTCTTGCCACTATAACCTCTTCCTTAAAATCCATCATAATTGTTTTTGCTTTTATCTTATAATGGGGAGGAGAGAAATCACAGGTGGTAACATCTGCCCCTGAAAGCTCTACTTTCTCAGGCATCAGGTTTACCCTTTGTGCCTTATAAAGGATGGGGCCTTCTTTTCCTTCAGGAGATAAAACCTCACCCTCCCTTTTTTTAAGGTTATATTTAAGGCTTTTCCCCTTTAATCTGCGGGTACCTATACTTAAATTGACTTTGCCTTCTGCTTCAAGATCAAGAGTTTTTAAATTAACCTTT
>QMQA01000253.1 GCA_003648845.1 Candidatus Aerophobota bacterium | reverse complement strand
TTTCACAAAATCCCCAATATCTCCCTCAATAAGATAATCATGAAAAAAAATTTTAGAGAATACAGTTTTCTTTACATCGGAGGCCCCAGCCTTTACTATCCTTATCCCAGAATATTGGAGTAGACGCTCAAATTCCCCGTTATATTTTCTGACAAAAACATCCGGATCAATTTTCCTTGTTAAAACAATCTCTCCGAGCTCATACTCCGACTCCACTCCAACTGGAATGGCATACGGGAGATTTATCCTGGGTCTTGGATTGAAGCCTTCCGTATATCTAAATGGGAATCCTGCAATCCTTCCAATTCTGATAAAAAGATTCTGCATATCAAGTTGAGAGAGAAATTTATATGGTCCAAGTTTTGTATATACAAACACAATTTTTATAACGCGATTTTCTTCACTCTTACCAGTAACACCATATGAAAAATCAGAAGACTTCCCTTTTTTCGACAAAACAGATGCATCCAAACCCTTAATAAGGGTTTTCTTTTCAGAGCTAAGAATATTTCTGATAACACCTCCACACACCCCACAGTAGCTGCATTTTCCATGCCTGCATGATTCAAGGTACTCTCGGTCGTAAAATCTCCTTACCTCCTCTTTTTTAAAATCCTTATTCAGCCCTGTATCAATAAAATACCAGGGTAATCTAATACTTTCATCCCTATAATTAAGATATTTAAATGGATCAACCTGATTTTTCGAGAAAGATTCCATCCATCTATCATAATCAAAATATTCTTCCCAGGTAGTCAGTCTTTCACCCATCTTATAAACATCATATATCACACCGCACAATGCCCTATCTCCTCTCGAAAGGACCCCTTCAATGCAGCTCATCTTGGGAGAGGTGTATTTTATTCTCACTCTCCTTGTTGAAACAAGTTTTTTTATTCTAGAAATCAATTCCTGCGCCCTTTCAGGGCTGATCTGTTCTTCTCTTTCAAGGGGTGTGTGAGGTTTCGGAATAAACATAGAAATATTAACATTAATAGAAAGCCCAGGCTCCGCCTTCTGTAAATCTCTTATAAAAGCAGCTATTTTTTCATCCTCGTTTTCAACACCCGGTATCCCAATCATGAAATAAAGTTTTATAAGCCTCCAGCCAAGCTTTCTTGCTTCCTTTACCAGAAACTCTATGTGGTCTTCACTTACAATCTTATTGAGGCCAGCCCTTGCCTTCTCATCAGGGGTCTCAACCGCAAAAGTCAGGCCACTTTTTCTCACCCTCTGAACCCTCTGGAGGAGAGAAAGATTTACACTATTTACCCTTAAGGATGGCAGAGAAAGGGAAACATATCTCGGGGTAAACTCCCTCTCTAAAATTGTCGAAAGTCTTTCAAGTTCAGAATAATCGGCTATACTCAGAGAAGATAGAGCTACCTCATCGTATCCAGAGTTCTTAATAGATTTTTTTGCAACCTCAAGTAGTGACTCAACATCCCTTTCCCTCGCTGGCCTATAGATGTAACCTGCCTGACAGAATCTGCAACCATTAACACATCCCCTATCAACCTCAAGCGTTATCCTGTCCTGAACAATCCTTATAAGAGGAACAATTGGTTTCTTGGGAAAAGGGAGAGCGTCGAGCTCGGGTTCTATTTTTCTTTTTACATCTTTTTCCACAGTAGTATACAGATATCCCCTTTCATGGGTTACAGGATAAAGAATGGGAACATAGGTATATGAAAGTTTATCCAGGGCCTTGAGCTTCTCTTTCCTTGGGGCATCTTTTCTTTCCTCAAGTATCCTCAGAATCTCCAGTATCGATGATTCCCCATCTCCAAAAACAAAAACATCAATAAAATCAGCACCTGGTTCTGGATTATATATACCCGGACCCCCGGCAATAATAATAGGATCTGAATCCCTCCTCTCCCTGGAAAGCATAGGTATCTTTCCAAGCTCCAGAACATTCAAAACACCAGGGTAGAGAAGCTCATACCCTATGGAAAAACCAACAATATCAAACTCATACAGGGGTTTAAAACTTTCCAGAGTATATAGAGGTATCTGGTATTCTTTTAGAAGCTTTTCAAAGTCAGGCCATGGGGCAAAAACTCTCTCACATGAATATCTGTCCACACGGTTTACAGCCTCATATATTATTCGAATACCAAGGTTTGACATCCCAATCTCGTAAATATCCGGATAACAAATCGCCATGCTTATTGTTATATTTTCAGGTTCTTTATATATAGAGTTGATCTCTCCGCCAATATATCTTCCCGGTTTATTTACCCTTTGGAGAATCCTCAATACTCTATCTCTAATATCCTTCATTTTCACCTCAGGTAGCGTCTCATTTCGATGTTGAAGAGGAGTGAAGTTGCTATTATGGAGGTAATCACAAAAGAACCGCCGTAGCTCATGAATGGGAGAGGTATCCCGGTTATAGGCATTATTCCTATCGTCATTCCTATGTTAATTATTATGTGAAATAGAAACATCCCAAGTATACCGGAAGCAACCAGCGTAGCAAATGCATCCCTGGCATTGTAAAGGATCATTATATTTCTGTAGATAAATATGCCATATATGGAAATAAGAAAAAAAGATCCAACAAATCCCCACTCTTCTGCAAAAATGGAAAAAATAAAATCTGTGGTTTTTTCCGGTAGAAAACCAAGCTGGCTCTGTGTTCCACCTCGTAAACCTTTTCCAAACAGTCCTCCAGATCCCACCGCAATTTTACTCTGGATAATGTTATAACCGGCTCCAAATGGATCTATTGTTGGCTTGAGAAATACTATAAGCCTTTCTTTCTGATAGGGCTTTAGCTCCTTTGTAAACAGGGCTGAAAGAATTAACCCAACAAAAAAGATCAGAAAAATCACGGTGGCCCTGTAGATTATCTCCTTCCTTGTTATCCTGTAGAAAATATATGTCAGAAAACTGAGAATGCCAAAAACAGCAGATAGAATAAAGATAATCTTTGTATCCTCCAGTAACAGAACAAAAGAGGGGGTGGTGGGGTTTGTTAGTCTTATAAAGGTTGTGAGAAGAGGTATAACTATCGATATACCAAGTATTATGAGAACAGATATAATATGGGATAGTCTTGCTCCTCCAAAGTAAAGCATAACAAGCGTGATTGGAATATACACCAGCGCAGTTCCAAAATCAGGCTGAAGTAAAATTAATCCCGCAGGGAATAATCCAATTCCCAACCCAAGGAGAAAATTTGTGAGACTTTTAATTTCTGCTCCTTTCTGTTCAAGATATCTTG
>QMQA01000252.1 GCA_003648845.1 Candidatus Aerophobota bacterium | reverse complement strand
TTGCCATATAGCCAGAATCTTCAAGTAAGCTTATTGCAAGAAAGAGAAGGAAAATATTTGGCAGAAAGACCAAAACCGACCCCACTCCACCAATGATACCATCGCAGATGAGGGAGGAAAACCATTGAGGGGCTCCAATACTAATTAATCCTTTTGAAACTACCTCTCCAGCCCATCCAAAAAATACATCAATTAAATCGACAAGTGGTCCTCCCAAAGTGAAGACTAACTGAAAGGTAAGCCACATTAGCCCCAGAAAAAGGGGTATCCCTATGAATTTATTTGTTACGACTCTGTCGATTTTATCTGAGAGATTTAATCTTTCCTCCAAACCATAGTGCTTATGGGTACATTCTCCTACCAGTCCCTTTAAGTAACCGTATCTTTTTTCTATAAGAGCTGTTTCCAGATCATAACCTAAATGTTTTTCCAGTTGAGCTACGTTTTCTGCAATCACATTAAGAATAGTTTCTCCTTCAGGTAAATTCTTCATCTTTTGTAGAATTTCAGCATCCCCTTCAAGGAGTTTTACCACAAGCCAGCGTAGAGGATAATTCACAGGTAATCTTTTCACCCTTAAAAATTTAATTAGCCTATCTATTACTGCTTCTATATCCGGTCCGTAATCTATTTTAAAAGTCACCTTTTTTCTCTTTTCTGCTTCCTCCACTACAACCTTTCTTATCTTATCTATCCCCTTTTCCCTATGGGCAACGGTCTCTATTACCGGGACACCAAGAATACGAGAAAGTTTCTCTGTATCTATTCTTATACCTTTCTTTTCAACTAAATCCACCATATTAAGATCTAACACCACTTTTGCTCCCAGCTCAAGAAGTTGAGCAACCAGATAGAGATTTCTTTCCAGATTCGAGGCATCAATAACTGCTACTACTAAATCTGGATTTTCTTTAAGAAGAAAATCTCGGGCTATTCTTTCATCAAGAGAATAGGCAGATAAACTATAAGTTCCCGGTAGATCCACAACCCTCACCTTAAAACCATTGGAGGTGAATCTTCCCTCTTTTTTCTCCACAGTTACTCCCGGCCAGTTGCCAACATGCTGGTGGGAACCGGTGAGGCTGTTAAATACAGTTGTTTTTCCAGAATTGGGATTTCCTGCTAAAGCGATTTCAATCATCTTACCCATAATTTTTCCTCCAGATTCTAATTTAAAGGTCTAACAAAAATTCTATGTGCCATTCCATATCCTAACCCAAGCCGTATCTCATCTCTGGCGATAATCAAAGGGCCATTTCTGTTAGAGACAACCTCTATTATCACTCCAGGATAAAAACCCATATTGGCTAACCGTGAAACAAGTCCTCTACCACCTCTTATCTGAACTATCTGCACTTTTTGTCCCGAATTTACCATACTGAGAGGTATCATTTTATTTCATTACCTCTACGGTGATACAGGATGCCTCCTCTTTTCGTAAAGTTAGATGATATCCCTTCACAAGAATATCCATAGGATCACCTAGAGGAGCTATCTTTTCCACTTTTATCTTTACTCCGGGAACGATCCCCATATCAAGTAGCCTTCTTTTTATCCCTGACTCAGCAGAGATCTTAAGCACTTTACCTTTTTGACCTACTTTGAGATTGTTCAATGTTGAAGAACTCATTTTTACTCTCTCTTCTATTTTTTCTCTTTTGCCACAATGCTCAGGCCTGGTTCCATGCTTCACAAAATAGTAAAAACTGGAAAGCCAGAGAGGTTCCCCTTCAGGGCACGTTTCTACAAATTGTATAAATTTTAAGATATACTCTAAGGTTTTAGGATTCAAATAATGCTCGATCTTGCAGGCATCTTCTTTAGCTATAGTAGCATCTATTCCCAACAGATTATGAAAGAAGTTAAAGAGCATCTTATGACGTTCATAGATAAACTTTGCCTCTCTTAACCCCTTTTCCGTCAATTCCACATATCCGTAATGCTCATGTCTGACTAGATTTTTCTCTGCAAGATTTCTAATCATAGCTACTACTGAAGGCATCTTTACCTTAAGATATCTGGCAATATCCTTTACTCTTACGACTTTCTTTTCCTGACTTATAACCAGAATTGCCTCCAAATAATCCTGAGCACTTTCTGTTAAAGTATTCATCTTCATCTCCTTTCTTAGGCTTATATAATAATGTTAGTCTAATCTAATATTTTATCCTTTTTTAATATTTTGTCAACCCCACGCATCAAGTGTAACTGTTCAATTTTTGGTGGATAATTATCTCTATCCTCTCCAAAAGTCTCCTTTCGATTTATTCCCCACTTAACTTCTTTTTTGCATTAATAAGATGTAATTTTTCTGTTGACTCTTTAAGCGCCTTATATAAGGAGAGAGAAAACCTTTGTAAAAAGCTGGCAAAATTTAAGGAGATCATAAGAGGATCAGTGGTTATTTTAAGAAAACCTTGCACTTATCCTTCCTGCAAAAAGTGCAAAAGTGGAGAAAAACATCCTCTGCCTTATCTTTCTCAAAGTAAAAATGGAAAAACAAATCTTATTTATCTTCCCAAGCATCTAAGAGAAAAAGCTAAAAAGTGGGTTGAAAACTACAGAAGTCTGGAAAATATCATAGAAAGGCTAAGTAAGGAAATGAGAATTCATTTTCGCTTTCCACCTGCAGGCACATTACCTGAAGGAGAGGCTATTTGTCCTTACTGTGGAGGAAAGAAAACTGTAGTTCACCAAACCCATGTAAGAAAAATTAAACATCATAAAATAAATGAGGCTGTTGTAAAAAGACTAAGATGTAAAAAATGCAAAAGAACCTTTCGCCATTACCCACAAGGAGTATCCCAGGCTCAGCAAACCAAAACCTTAAAGGCAATGAGTGTTATTTTATACATCCTTGGACTATCCTATGATAGCCTGGTGTCTTTTTTCTTTGCTCTGGATACTCCCTTATCTAAGGGGACTTTATGGAATAATATGCAGGATGCTGGAGAGAAGGCACATTTTTTGAGAAAAAAAGCCCTTCAAGGAAAAATTAAAATTTGTGGACTTGATACAACCATATACAAGGTAAAAGGAAGGGAGGAAATTGTCCTTCTTTTATCAGATATTCTCTTAGGAAAAACTATAGAGGTTGAAGTAATAGAGAACAGAAAAGCTTTTACTTTAAAAAGAAAGCTCACTTCCATATTTAATCAGCTTGGGTAGAGGTTGTAGTAACCGATGATGCAGAGGAAATGGAAGCTTATGGACGATCTTCCTCCAGACTCCATCT
>QMQA01000251.1 GCA_003648845.1 Candidatus Aerophobota bacterium | reverse complement strand
TAAAGCAGGCTGGAAGAGCACAGAGTGAGTAGCACAGGGTCTTTTCGGTATTGTGCTGTTTGACCATGAACAGGTTGATAGCTGATTACCTCATAATAGCCGGCTTAATATTGCATAAATCAAAAATAGAATATTGTGGGGCATTGCTGCTAGTTATTTTTATTGAGTTTTAACCTTTATTGACTCCAGGTAAGCAAAGTATATGCAGTCAAGGGGGAGGATTGATGGAAAAAACTTCTACCCATTTCAGGATTAACGTAGGAAAGATTCATTACAGGGATCTCAATAACAAAATAAGACAGAAAATATCTGAAGGGTATAGACATTTTATCCTTGAGAATGTAATTGGACAGAGATACATAGGTGCTGGGCTTGATGAGGATATCACCATTGAGATATACGGAGTTCCAGGTCAGGACCTTGGTGTATTTAATGGGGGTTCCAAAATTATAGTTTATGGCAATGCACAGGATGGGGTTGGAAATACCATGAATGGAGGTGAGATAATCATATTTGGTAGTTGCGGGGATATCCCCGGGCACATGGCAAGAAATGGGAAGATATATATCAGGGGTAGTGCTGGCTTTAGGGCAGGTATTATGATGAAAGAGTACGGGGATTGCCATCCGGTTATGATAGTGGGTGAGAAAATTGGCGAGTATGCCGGAGAATATATGGCAGGTGGAATAATTATTGTCCTTGGTTATGGGCTTGGTCGGGGAGAGTCTCCTGTTTCACGCCATCTGGCTTCTGGGATATTTGGAGGTGAGATTTTTGTCAGAGGCGAGATATCCAGCTCTCAGATAGGAAACGGTGCATTCGTTGAAAAAGCAAAGTGGATCGATGTCGAAAGGATCCGTCGGTACATTGAGGAATACTGCAGGATATTTTCTCTTAATATAGATGAGATACTCTCCTCGAGTTTTTATCATATAAGACGTATTGGTGAAAGGCCCTTTGGAGGTCTCTATGTTCCTTCGAATAAGGTTAGCTCTGGTGTCAGGCCTGTTCATATTAATCTTCTACCGCCGTGTGCCAGTGCTTGCCCTGTGGGAATACCCAATCCGATGATCATACAGAGGTTAAAAACCGGTAGAGTAGAGGAGGCATTCGAGCTGATAGATGAATATACCCCATTTAGATATTCTTGCTGTGGTATGGTATGTCCTGGACTATGCAAGGCTGCCTGCACCAGGAGCTCATTGGATGAACCTGTCAAGATAGATGAAATTGCAAAAAAATACCATCCAACGGGTAAGGTTAGGATTCTAGAGGGCAAGAAATCCAGAAGGATTGCAATAATTGGGGGAGGACCTGCAGGGCTGAGCGCAGCCTGGCAGCTTTCAAGGCGGGGTTATGACGTTGATGTCTATGAGAAGGAAGAGAATATCGGGGGAAAACTGGCAAGTAACATCCCGGAGGAGAGATTGCCCAGAGCAGAGCTGGACAAAGACCTGAAGCGCATTGAGTCACTTCCAATCGGTTTTATAAAGGGAGTGTGTGTAGATGGAGCGAAATTTAGAGAAATAAGAGAAAAGTATGATGCGGTTATTATTGCGATAGGTGCCCAGAGACCGAAAAGGCTTGGGTTTGAAGGAGAAGAGTTTACAATTCCAAGCTATTATTTCCTGAGAGCCGTGAAGAATGGAAAGGTGGAGTATGATTTAGAAGGAAAGAGTGTTGTGATTGTTGGAGCCGGTAATGTTGCTATGGATGTTGCCTGTGAGACATTCAGGCTTGGAGCTTCAGGGGTAACAGCCATCGATATTCAAAGACCCTCTGCGTTTGGGAAGGAACTTGAAAGGGCAATGAAGTATGGTCTTGAGATTATTTATCCGAAGTTTGTTGAAAAATACTCGGATGGCTGGCTGTATTTTAGAGATGGTGATAGTATCAGAGCTGATTTTGTTATAGAAGCTATAGGGGAGACACCAGAGATTGATTTTGCGGGTCAGAGTATCATTTATGGAAAAGATTCTTTTACAACAAACCTTCCAATGGTCTTCGTGGCAGGGGATGTAGTAAGTCCGGGACTTGTGACGCACTCAATTGCCATGGGACGGGAAGTAGCACTATATATTCACAGTGTTTTTTCTGGGCTTCCGTATATAAAAGAAAGAGTTCAACAGGTTGATAAAACTAGAATTAACGTCATTTATTTTAAAGATGCCGATGGATTTGCTAATGAACTTGATAGATGCATCTCCTGCGGAACTTGTATTCAATGTGATATATGTGTGGATAATTGTCCGAGAGGCGCGATAGAGAGAAGGGGTGAGAGGTTTATCATTGATTATGAATTATGTACGGGATGCGGGGTTTGCGCCGGAGTGTGCCCGAGGGGAGCAATAATAATGGAACCGGAGTCAAAAAATGATTAACTTAATTAATGAGGTTAAAGCATATTCTCCTGGGCAATTTTTGAACGGGGGGAGGTTCTGTATGATTGATGAGAAGAAATTAAATGAAGCATATAGAAATAAGGGATTTTATTCGCTTCAACTTTCTCCATCCTGGAAGACCTGAAGATGATGTGAAGAGGATAATAGATGGGGTCGAAAAAATTCTTGAACTTGGATATCCACCCGAACAGATGCTTAACTCAGTTACATACACCGGGCTTCAGTCTCCAGAGGATATGATCGAAACAATCGATTATTTTGAGGAAAGATGTGGGATCAGGACATCCCTCAACATATATCATACATATCTGAGACCTGGAACACCGCCGGGGGAGCTTGAGCGTTTTGTTCCTGCCCTGGAGGATGTAATTAAGGTTCATAAAAGATATGCCAGGCAATGGGGGGCTAAAAATCTTCCCCTTAACTGTGTGAATAGACAGTACTGCAGTACCACAGTTGCAGTGTTATGCGATGGAAGCGTAACCCCATGTGCCACAATAAGACCAGAAAATGCTCCCAATATCCATAGGGATGGAAACCTGGCTGAGCTGATTAATAAATATAAAGAGTGGTTAACTCTGAGCTATTTGAGAGATAATAAGAACCTACCAGAGGGCTGCAAGGAGTGTGCAATGAACGATATTTGTTTCGGTTGCAGGTCGAGAGCATATGCCAGCGGTGAGTCTGAATACGGGATAGATCCCATGTGTTTCAGAAACAGGTACAATCTTTCCAGGGCCGGCAGGACCTTATAATCCGGTATTCTCTACTGAATATATTATTTGCTCAGAGTTGGGTAGTATGGATTCAGGGGAGACTGGAGAGAATTAGCTTTATGAAAATTCTGTAATAAAC
>QMQA01000250.1 GCA_003648845.1 Candidatus Aerophobota bacterium | reverse complement strand
TCCAGCCTTTCTGATCTTGCCTATGCACTTCAGCAGGCTATAAGAAGTGCAACAGGAGGAACAGGAAGTGAAACGGTAATGGTAAAAAACGATGGAAGTTTGCAGGTTACAGCTGATTCTGTGGATATAACAAATCTTACGATGCAGTGCACTGGAAAAAATGAATTCAATGACTACGGAATATTTGATACTCCTATTCTTGCAGGAGAGCAGGGAAGCACACAGGAGAACTCTCGAATTGCTGACTATACCACCTTTGTAACTACTTATGATTCTCTGGGTAACCCCAGAATCATCACATTGCTCTTTGCAAAAGACACAGAAACCGGGGTAAGTAACACCTGGAACTGGCAGGCGATTGTTCCCTACGAGGATGCAAGCTCTATCTCAGGAGATACCGGAACTTTAACCTTTAACTCCGATGGGTCCCTGGCAACTGTGAGCACCACTCGCATCATTTTTGATCCCGACGGTACCGGAGGGGTTGAAGAGATGAAGGTGGATCTTGATTTTGGAACCATCAATAAATTTAACGGAATAACCCAGTTTGCCGCTGATTTTTCCGTTACTTTAAAAGAGCAGGATGGATACCCCAGTGGAAGCCTTGATGATATTTCCGTTGATGATGAAGGTATTATTACAGGGATATTCACCAATGGAATAAATCGCACCTTGGCACAGGTTGCTCTTGCCAGTTTCTCCAATCCTGAAGGCCTTTACAAAGCAGGGGATAACCTCTACCAGCAGTCACTTAACTCAGGAATACCCCAGATAGGAGCACCGGGAACAGGAAACCGGGGAATTATTTCTCCCTCCAGCTTAGAGATGTCCAATGTGGACCTTGCCAAGAGTTTTACCGAGATAATTATTGCTCAAAGAGGTTTTCAGGTTAATGCCAGAGTTATCACTGCCTCTGACCAGGTCCTTCAGGAACTTGTAAATATAAAACGATAATGAGGTTAACCAGTGATTAAGGTAACACGTCTTGATGGTAGAGAACTTGTGATAAATGCAAGACTTATAAAATTTGTTGAGAGTACCCCGGATACTCTTATCACTCTTACAACCAGGGACAAAATTCTGGTAAAAGATTCCGTAGAGGAGATAATAGACAAGGTCATCAGATATCATCGCCTAACCGGCTAAAAGAAAACTATTTTCAGAGATGAAAAAATGGACATAACCACACTCGTAGGAATTGCTTCCGGACTGGGATTGGTCCTTATGGCCATCTTACAGGGAGGGGGAGTGGCGATATTTATCAACATTCCCTCTCTAATGATTACTGTAGGAGGGACCATAGGAGCTACTTTGATAAATTTTCCCATGCCCAAGGTCATTGGTGTTATGCGTGTGGTAAAAAAAGCCTTCCTTCACAAGGAAGTCTCTCCTGAGAATACAATAGCCACTCTGGTTGAATTTGCCCGTATAGCCCGCAGAGAAGGTGTGCTTGCCCTTGAGGAAAGACTATCGGGAACGGATGATCCCTTTTTTCGCAAAGGGGTACAACTGGCAGTAGATGGAACTCCTCCGGAAACAATAAGAGAAATTCTAACTATAGACCTTAACTCGCTACAGGAAAGACACAGGGTGGGACAGAGCATATTTAATGCCATGGGAACTTATTCTCCAGCTTTTGGAATGATTGGAACTTTGATCGGGCTGATTCAGATGCTTCGTTCCTTAGATGACCCCTCAAAAATCGGACAGGGAATGGCAACAGCTCTTATCACCACTTTTTATGGAGCTTTGATGGCTAACCTTGTTTTCTTGCCCATTGCTGGAAAATTAAAGGTTAGAAGTGAGGAGGAGGTTTTAAACAAACAGTTAATTATGGAAGGAATTATAGCTATCCAATCAGGAGATAATCCCCGGGTGGTGGAGGATAAGTTAAAGTCTTTTCTGGCTCCTGGAGTCCGGGAAAAAATAAAAACAGGGACTGGAACAAAATGAGAAAAAAAGATTCTGAACAATCACAGGACCCTGTATGGCTTACAACTTTTGCTGATGCAATGTCACTTATGCTCACTTTCTTTGTAATGCTTTATGCGGCTACAACCCTGGATAAGAGTAAACTGGAGCCTGCCCTTGGCTCCTTAAAGGGAGCTCTGGGAATAATGGAGAAGACAAAACCTGCCATTGTTTCTACCCCTGAGATAGTAAAAGAAAGCGAACAGATTGCCGAAAAAATTCAGCACTTTGCCGTTTCTCAGGGTCTTGAGAAAGAGATCAGGGTAAAAGTTGTAAGAGGAGGGGTTCGGGTCAGTTTAGCAAGCCCCATACTCTTTGACCTGGGGAAAGCTGAGCTTAAGCCAGGAATTTTGCCCCTGCTTGATGAAATTGCCGGAACTCTTAAGGGGATTCCCAATGAAATTGTTATTGAAGGGCACACAGATAACCTGCCCATCCATACTGAAAGATTCCCCTCTAACTGGGAGCTTTCAGCAGCAAGAGCTATAAGTGTGGCAAGACATTTCATCAAAAAGGGTCTTGCGCCTTCACGAATAGGGGTAGTGGGATATGCAGACTCCCGACCTCTTTTCCCCAATGATACTCCAGAGCACAGAGCTCGTAACAGGAGAGTGGAAATTTTTATCAGGGAAAAAGATGCTGCATAGAAGAAAAATAGAGGAGAAACCTAAATCCAGTTTTATGCTTCTTTATGCTAATTTAATGATTCTTTTGATGACTTTTTTTATCGTTCTTGTGTCTATGGGGAGCATCGAGAAGGAAAAGGTAAAAATTGGACTTTACTCCTTCAGGGAAGCTTTTTTCAGTGGAGGTGTGGGAACGCTTTTTGGAAAAAGAGAACCTATTGATTTTGACCACCTCATACAGCAGGAGAAAATGAAGCTGCAGAGAAAACTATCCGAATCTTTACAACAGGCTCTGCAGGAAGAAAGGGAAAAAATAGAAATTGTTCCCGTTAAAGAGGGGATTAGCTTAAGAGTTCCCGGAAAAATACTCTTTGACCTGGGGAAAGCTGAGCTTAAATTAGAGGCCAAAAAAATTTTAAACAGGGTGGTACCCGTTTTGAAAAAATATCAGTATCCAGTTAGAGTTGAAGGGCACACGGATAACCTGCCCATTCATACTGAAAGATTCCCCTCTAACTGGGAGCTTTCAGCAGCAAGAGCTATAAGTGTCGTAAAGTATCTTGAAGAAAGGGGAATAAATAAACAGCTACTTTCTGCTGTGGGGTATGGAGAATATCGTCCTCTTTTTCCCAATGATACTCCAGAGCACAGAGCCAGGAACAGGAG
>QMQA01000249.1 GCA_003648845.1 Candidatus Aerophobota bacterium | reverse complement strand
TATGGTATCACGGCAATATCCTTATGTTTTCTAAGAATTTCATCTGCCAGCCTTTCTAAGGCTCTAAAATCTTCCTCTTTTGGATATCCTTTAGCTATTACTGGTTCAAGAATTTCCGCCTTTACATTGGTCAAAAGGCCTTTTATATCCTCTACAAACTTACCTCCCCATCCATAGGAACCTATAATTGAAACAAACTTTGTTTTTGGACGGAGGATATTTACAAGATATGCCGCGTAAAACACCAGAGGATGGGGTCCTGTAAGAACCATGGGCGATCCTATAACCACAGTGGCCGCATCAACAAGTGCCACAGCAAGTTTATCTATATCGCTTTTTCTCAGGTTAAACGGTTGGACTGTTATACCTTTTTTAATAAGAAGGCCTGTAAGGTACCTCGCCATTTTCTCTGTACTTCCATGCATAGATACATAAGGTATGACAACCTCGTTCTTCACCTTATCATCGATCCATTCTTTATACGCATTGAGGATAAACTCTGGATTTTTGTATACTGGCCCATGACTGGGCGATATAATTTCTATATCCAGTTGCGATATTTTCTCTATGTTCTTTTTAATACTTGTTTTGAAAGGCATCATTATCCCAGCATAATATGTCTTTGCACTTTCCAGCAGTTTTTCTCCCTCTTCTGCAAAGAGGGATGATGTTGCAAGATGCGAACCGAAAAAGTCACAGCTGAAAAGTATTTTGTCTTGGGCAAGGTATGTAACCATAGTTTCTGGCCAGTGAACCCATGGAGTAAAGATAAACCTCAAAGTTTTATCACCAAGTAAAATCTCCTCACCATCCTCAATCACTTTAAACTTATCCTCCGGAATGCATAACAGGTCCATTAAAAACTTTTTACACTTTTCATTTGTAACAACCTTTGCATTTGGATAGGCATTGAGAACTCCGGGAATAGCGCCAGAATGATCCTGCTCTGCATGGTTCGCAATCACATAATCTATCCTGTCTATCCGTAGTTCCTTAAGATTATCTATGAGTTCACTTTCCTTAGTAGGGTCAACGGTATCTATTAATGCTGTTTTCTTATCTCCCTTTATGAGATATGCATTGTAAGTTGTTCCATCTGGTAAGGGAAGGATTTCATCAAAAATTCTTCTATCCCAGTCTATTGCACCTGTGGAGTATACACCTGGTCTTATTTCTCTTGCAGTCATTTTTATACCTCCTTAAATTCTTCCTTGTGCCTTTCACAAAATTCGGGAGGAACGATAAAGTTAAGATTCCGCTCCGGGTGTGAAAAAAGCAAGATAAAATTTGATTCGTCAAAAGTTTTTTCCAGAATTTTTAATTTTGTGAAGCCCTATCTAAATTCTTCAAACATATCCTTTCCTGCTCCACAAATAGGGCAGATCCAGTCATCTGGCAGTTTCTCAAAGGGTGTCCCTGGCTTTATATCTGACTCAGGGTCGCCTTTCTGAGGATCATAGATATACCCACAAACAGTGCACCTGTATTTTTTCATCTTCTCTTCTTTTTCCTCTCCTCTATAAGTTGGAGCTGCCTTTGGTGTTACCCCTCTTTTTATCTCATGGTAGTAAGCATAGGTAAGTGGTTCCTCTTCTTTAAGAACCTCACCCTCCACAACCTCACCCACAAAAATAGTGTGAGTTCCAACATCAAGACTTTTTTTCACCTCAACTTCAATATACCCTATACTGTTTTCTGTAACGATAGGGACATCTCTTTTTCCAATTTTATAGTCAACATTTGCAAATTTATCTACATCTCTTCCAGACTTGAACCCAAAAAGACCTATAAATCTAAGAGGAGTTTTATTTGAAAGAATGGATGCCCCAAAGAGCCTGCTTTCTTTTATAAATTCATGGGTTAGATTACCCTTGTTTATACTTACAGCAACTGTGGGAGGAGACGAGGTTATCTGGAAGAGAGTGTTGGCAATCTGTCCATTAAACTTCCCTTTATTTTTCGAACTTATAACGTATATTCCGTAGCTTATTTTATACAAAACTTTTTTGTCCATCTTTTCCTCCTTTTATAGACATCTACCCTCCGTTAATAAGGGCTTTTTCTTCCCACAGAAACCATTTTCCGGAATCCTTAAGGAGCGAATAGGTATTTTCTAAAATCTTGTAATGCTCCTTTTCCTCCAGCACCAATCTCTCCAGCAGTTTTTCTGCTCTCTCGTCAGAAGTTTCCCCCAGCCAATTTTGATAAAAATGAACACTTTCATCTTCCATTTTCATTCCAATCTTAAGAACCTCCAGTTCATCTGGGCTTGCAGCAACCTTCTTTTTTATCTTATTCCTTATTTGATTAAACACTGTTTTAATTTCCTCTCGAGGAGTCTTATCAAAATACTTTTCAAAATCAGAAAAACCAAGATTGGTTAGTGTTTCTTTAAAGGCATTTAAATGTCTTTCCTCATCTTTCATAAAGGACAGGAACATCTCTTTACCAAAAGGATGTGAACTTTTATCTGCAGCTTTTCTGTAAAAATCTATTCCATCTTTCTCCATTTTAATAGCCGCGTTTATAACCTGTCTCAAGCTTTCCATTTTATAGCAACCTCCTTTTTCATTTTTATCTTTTATTCCTCCAGCGTTTCAACATCCACAGACTCTGGAGCTTTCACAGATAAAAATCATACAAACAAGAATTTTTTGCTGAGTTATAATGAACCTGACAAGGCCTCATCTACCTTAAAAATTTAGACACAAAGGGAGAGGTTTCTCCTCTTCTTAGAAAATGTCCGGATGGACCCTCGCCTAAGAATTCAGAAAACCAGGATTCATGCTCTATTTCCTCATGCAAAATAGAAAGTGATAAATCATAGGTCCGATGGTCTTTACCAGCTGTTAGGTTGCAGATATAAGTATACTGACGGACTGCACACCGCTCTGCTTCCACCAAAACTTTGAGTATTTCATTTACATCTCTCAAGTCCCGAGGTAAATATGCTGGTGGACAACCAGATACATCATGGAACTCTTTCATATTTTGTGGAAGTCCACCACCAAGTTCATAGATACGAGGAACCAGAGCCTCAAAATGGTTTCTATCCTCAATGCGTGCGATCTCTGCTATCTCCTTTATTCCCTCTCCACTAAGTCCAATCAAATTGCACCTTAATATGGTATAATAGTAATAGGTTGTTAGCTCTGCTGCAGCGTTTTTGATAAGAAACTCCACAAGCTCATCAACATTAATCCCTGCTTTTTCCACCACCTCTCTTGTTACCTTAGCCATAATAAAACCTCCTTTCTATTTTTTGAT
>QMQA01000248.1 GCA_003648845.1 Candidatus Aerophobota bacterium | reverse complement strand
GTAATAGATAGGCTAATTAAATTTTTAAGGGCGAAAAGATTGCCCGTGAATTATCCTGTACGCTGGCTTGTGGTAAAACTCCTTGAAGGGGATGCTGAAATTCTACAAAAGATGAAGAGTTTACCTGAAGGGAAAACTATCCTTAATGTGATTGCAGAAAACGCAGCTCAACTGGAAAAACATTTGGGTTATGATCTGGAAACAGCTCTTATAGAAAAAAGATACGGTTATTTAAAGGGACTGGTAGGAGAGTGTACCCATAAGCACTATGGTTTGGAGGAAAGATTAAATATCTCAGATAAAATCGACAGAGTCGTAACAAATAAATTCATAGGGATACCCCGCTTTCTTGAGCTAATGTGACTTACCTTTCAGTTAATCTTCACTCTGGGGGGACCACTTGTTGATTTAATTGATATATTTTTTGGATGGATTGGACAGGTAGCTTCAGAAGGATTAATTAGTATTGGAGCCCCTCAATGGTTTTCCTCTCTCATCTGCGATGGTATCATTGGTGGAGTGGGGTCGGTTTTGGTCTTTCTGCCAAATATTTTCCTTCTCTTTCTTGCAATAAGCTTACTTGAAGATTCTGGCTATATGGCAAGAGCAGCTTTTGTTATGGATAAACTTATGCACGCCCTGGGTCTGCATGGGAAATCTTTTATCCCCCTGATCCTGGGTTTTGGTTGTAACATTCCAGGAATTATGGCCACCAGAACTTTGGAATCGAAAAAGGATAGAATCCTCACCATCCTGGTTAATCCCCTGATGTCCTGCTCTGCCAGACTCCCCATCTATGTTCTCTTTGCAGGAGCGTTTTTTGCTAAAAACCAGGGTTTAGTTATTTTCTCCCTTTATCTTATGGGAATGGCGCTGGCAATTGTCATAGCCAGGGTGTTTAAAAGTATTTTCTTTAAACATGAGGTAGCTCCTCTTATAATGGAACTACCCCCCTATAGATTACCTCAGGTAAAAGGAGTGCTTATCCATATGTGGGAGAGAGGTAGTTTATTCTTAAAAAAAGCAGGAGGGATAATCCTCGCCGGGGTTATCCTAATATGGTTTTTGTCTTCCTTTCCTTTGGGGGTAGAATATGCTTCTCGCCAGAGTTTAATCGGAAGGTTAGGTTCTCTATTTGCCCCCATGTTTTCGCCGGCAGGCTTTGGCTTCTGGCAAGCAGCAGTGGCTTTAGGATTTGGAATCTTAGCCAAAGAAGTAGTGGTGGGAACCCTGGGAACATTATACAGTGTAGATGAGGCAGGATTGAGGAGTGTAATTTTGCAGAATTTTACCCCCCTCTCTGCCTATTCTTTTATGGTAATGTCTTTGATATACATTCCCTGTATAGCTTCTATTGCTGTAATAAAAAGAGAGACAAACTGGAGATGGACTTTTCTTGCTGTAGGGTACAGTTTAGCATTAGGCTGGGGAGTAGCTGTTACTATTTACCAGATAGGAAAGCTTTTTATGTTTGGAAATTTATAAACTATCCTCTTTTTCTCTTAGGAGAAAACACTACAGATGCTCCAAAACAAATAGAGGAGACTATAGCAATAGATGAGCCAACAGGCAAATCAAAGAGAAGAGAAATTAGTATTCCCAGCATGCAGTATCCCACTCCTACTAAAGGTGAGACAAGGATTATCTTTTTTATATCATAAAAGAACTGATAAACCGAAGATGCAGGATTTACTACTAAGGCAAAGATAAGAAGGCCTCCTACTAGTTTTAAAGTTAGGGCTATAGTTATTCCGGTTAAAAACAGTATTACATAAAGGAAGGGTTTAGTGTTAATTCCAGAGGCTTCAGCTAACTTACGACTGAACATAATAGCCTGAAACTCCTTGAAAAAAAGAACTATTAACCCAAGGGTTATTCCTGTAAAAATACCAAGCTGCAGTAAATCCGTCTTGTTT
Organism: Candidatus Aerophobota bacterium; assembly: GCA_003648845.1. Next base: position 1,351 of record QMQA01000248.1, on the reverse strand, counting down.
ATTCCCAAAACACTCCCCCATAGAATTCCCATAGCGCTGCTGGTCATAGCAGTTCCTGGAGCTAAGCTTAAGAATATCAATCCTAAAGCCAACATAAGAGAGAACATAACTCCCAAGATCACATCCGGATGAAGCTTGGCTTTCTCGGCAACAGGACCCAAGAGGAGTGCCGAAGTTAAGGAAAAAATCATTGCCATCAGCAAAGGGTTAAAAGATAAAGTTAGACCAAGAGCTGCTCCAGCGAAAGCTGCATGAGACATACAAAATCCCAAAGAAGAGAGTTTCATTCTAACCACGAATACCCCTATTAAGGAGCAGGCAACTCCAGCAAGAGATGCCCCAATCAAAGTGGTAGTTATTATATTTAAAGGTAAAAGTATCATAGATTTAGCCTGTAAAGCATTTTAAGATGCGTAAGATCCAGCATTTTTCTGGAAACCTTATCCTCTACAATGCGTCCTTGATTGATGAGGATAGCTCTATTACAAGAGGGAGGAATAGATGCTACATTATGTATAACCATAAGAGTGGTTAAATTAAGTTCGGTATGAAGATAGGAGATTTTCTTTGATATATCTGAAAGGGCATTCAAATCCAGATTACTAAAAGGCTCATCCAAAAGGAGAATTTGAGGTTCTTTAGCTAAGGCTCTTGCTATCATTACTTTTTGAACCTGGCCTCCTGATAGCTTGCCTATGGGTTTTTTAGCTAAATCCTGGATTTCTAAAAGTTTCATTACTTCTCTAACTTTTTCATAATCAAATCTGGTAGGTGATTTAAATAATCCAATTTTACCAAATCTTCCCATTAAAATAACATCCTCAACTAAAAAGGGGGTTAATTCAGCAAAGGTTATCTCCTGGGGCACGTATCCGGTTTTTCTTCGAATGTAGGAGCCATATTTTTTAACGTCCTTTCCCAATACCTCAACTTTACCGGCAGTATAAGGCAAAAGTCCATTTATAGTTTCAAGGAGGGTAGTCTTCCCTGCCCCATTAGGACCTATAATAGCTACCATCTCTCCCTGATGAACAGTTAAGTTAATATCCTTAATAGCCGGGATTTTTTCCCCTTCATATATAGTGCTTACATTTTCAAGCTTAATAGATGGAGTAGATAAAAAGTTCATCTTCTGACAATTTTGCAACTTTTTTTGCAAGCTCTTCACCATCTTCATTTTCTTTTTCAATTAAGTTTAAGACTTGTACTCGCAGCTCAACTTCAAGTCTTTTTTTGCCCTTAATAAAAGTTGCTTTAGCTCTTCCCCTATTCTTAACTGAGATGTTTCCCTTACCCAAGGTGCATCCAGTAGATACTTGAATTCCATCTATAAGACAGGAAACGGGAGGAG
>QMQA01000247.1 GCA_003648845.1 Candidatus Aerophobota bacterium | reverse complement strand
GCTCTTTTCACATGAAGAGGTGAATGTAGACAGTCTGGTTAAAAGTATAGAAAAAATTCCTGCTGATAATACCGTTAATGTCACATGGTATGTGAATGCATTGACCTGTGGAAGATTTAATTTAAGTATAGTCTCGGAAGGAAAGACAAGAGACAGAAAGCACTTCAGTATTGATATTCCCTGTAAAGGATTGCAGATTGAAATAAAAACAATTCAAAAACAGGCAAGTGTTAACAGACCTGTCAAATGGATAAAATCAATAAAGGTTTACAATCCGCAAAAGGTGGAGTTTAGTGAACCTATAAGAATAATTCTACCAGAAAATTCCAGAAACATCTCAGTACAACATGTCGATAAAACAGGATATCGAGCAGTTACAGCAAACATTTTCAGAAACAAGAAACCTGTAGTGGAGATAAATTCAGATATGATTCAGCCAGGGACTGAAAAAGAATTTCTCATTGAATATGAAACACCAGCACCAATAATAAAAACCATTCAAATCAAACCAGTAGAAGGATATCTTAAAACCATTGAGGTTTACAGCGGGGATGTGCACTATGAGAACGTGACAGCGTCAGCGAGTTATCCTGAGTATCTCGATGGTTGGATAAGACTGGTGTGGATCAACGGAAGCATTCCCCTTTTTAACAGCAAAACCGATGTTACCGATGACCCAAACCACAACGTCAGATTTATAGATACTAACAACAACGGCATAAATGACACCGTGGTCTGGACCGTGCCTGTATTATCGGATCAGGTTTATGGTCTTGAAGCAAATCCCTGCGAAACATTTACAGAATCCGTAAGCTGGTCAGCTTCAGATAAATCCAAATCAGCTTCAGAAACCTATTCCTGGACCCCAGCAAATCCATGCCCTGGACATTTAGAATGTTACATGGAAAACATAAGCTTTCAGTTCTATGCTGACAGCCTTGCCAGCGCTGGAAGCGATGCTTATTATGCTTACATCCAGAGCCAGACAGGTGTAAACTACTATCCAGCATGCTATGAAGTAGCAGCAGAATCGAGCCATCCACTTTCATGGAGCTGTGGAGATGATAACGACTGCACAAGCGGAGGTTCTCAGACCCCGAACACATGCGATCTGAATTATACGGACGATGCTTTTTATGCCCCAAATCAAACAGATACCTACACATATACAGTGGTTGTTGCCACAACCGATAAGGGAACATCGCTTGTTGGTGGTGTTGAGTATACGTGGTGCTGGAAGCCTGTCAGACCTGTTTTGCAGAATCCCAATGCAACCTCTTTGAAAACCGGTCTGACCTCAGGAGGCTGGGGCGAGGGTATAAACTACACTGTTTATGTGTGGGATCCTCAAGGAACTGTAATCAATGTTTCTCTCCTGACAGCTCTACCACCATACACAGACTGGACCCTTATAAACTACACACCGGTTGCTAATGGAACAACATATATGTTTACAAAGACGTATACATGCTCTGATTTCACATCCTTACCAACATCTTTAGGCTATAAAATGAATGCAACAGACCCAGATGGATACTACACCGAAACCGATGCAAATTACTTTGATATCGAAAAGGATGATATAAGTCTTGATTATTACTCAGGCAATGGGACGTATGTCAATAGAGGAGGATTGATCACGAATTCTACAGAGCTTGCTGTTTACGGAAACGATTTGGATGCTGAAACAAATATAGCAGCAGATGTGTCTGCGGATGTTTATATAACCAAGAACGGAATCACATTCGAGCTTATCGCATCACCTAAATCCAATGCATCCGGTCATATTGCATATGCGTTCACCCCTGATTGCAGTTTTGAGATAGGTGAGCAAAAGTGGTATGTTCAGACCGATGGAGGGGGTTGCTACAAATCTGCCACATCAGATACATTTTATGTATACATAGTTGATGATCTAAAGAACACACTTTATGAGCCAACAGGAACCCACATCAAGGGAGAGGGCATAACCTTTAAAGGATATGTAGAGGATGATTGTGGCAATCCGGTATCTGATGCTACAGTAAACTTCACGTTTTACACAGGCAGTTATCACTTCTACTGCGAAGCAACTCCTGTAGGCGGCGAACCTGGAAACTATTCTTGTGAATGGTCTTCTTCAGAAGGTGTTGAAGGTGTTTATACTGTTACAATGACTTCTAAGAGAACATACTACAACAGCGATACAGTTACAGAGTCAGACATGTTCACTCTTAAAGCACCACCAAAACTCGACAACCCAACAGTCACACCATCAAGCGGTGGGTGGGGTCGTTCTCCATACACATACAGCATTACAGTCACAGATGATCCTGGAGACACGGTCAACGTCTCATTCTGGTTAAAGAAAACCGTAAGCGGTGAATGGATGTTTATAGGAGAGGACAGCTGTACAGACTGTAATGGCTATGTCATGAACTTCACCTATAACTATACGTGTAATGATATAGAATACTGGTACTTCAAGTTTAACGCAACCGATTCCTATGGAAACTCAAACACTACAGGAGAGAATGACAATTATCATTATGTTAGCGGAGACAGTGTAGCTTTGGAATATGTTTCAGGAAATGAAAGCACCGCAACACCAACAACTCCAGCGATATTCATCCTCAGAGTTTACGATATTGATAAACAGACCTATAACATCACACCCTATGCATATATTTCCTTTAATGTAACGACCAACGGTCCTGGTACATTCAAAACAGAAGGCTATAACACAACAAATGAAACAGGTTATGTGACTTTTGTGTTTTTGCCCGATGAAAGTTACAGTTCAGGAAATCAAACATGGCTCGGTTTTGTGGATACAGGTCTTTCCGAGTGCTACAACTATAATGTATCTGAGAATTTCACAGTCATACTTGATGTTAACTGGCCGCCAAAATACAGAAACGAAATGGTAAATAACGTGCAATCAGGAGCATCTGCTGGATGGGGTGAGGGATGGAACTTTTCTGTAGAAGTATATGATGGTGAAGGTGATGATCTTAACATCACGCTTCAGTTGAACACGCAGGGAGATTGGGTAGATATAGAGACTCAGAACTGTCCAGCATGCTCATCTTGGACACAACTAAATTTCACCGTCTCGCTCACATGTGCAGATATAAATTCCTCTGCATCATACAGATTCAAGATTGTTGATAACAGATCAAATACCAATATAACCATTCCCCACACCTTCACAATAGAAAAGGACAACGTAAACTTCCAGCTAATCTGGGGAGGTCCAGGAAACATATCCAACCGTTCAGCAGCCTATGAAAACCTCACCCTCATAGCAAGACTCTATGATGAAAACGGT
>QMQA01000246.1 GCA_003648845.1 Candidatus Aerophobota bacterium | reverse complement strand
TATTCCATATCCGGATCAGTCCAACCAGATACTCAATATCAGCATCACAAATACAGACTCTGCTCTGAACATAACTAAAGTCAACATAACCCTCCCTGCAGAGCTTGTATTCATTGAAGGATCTGCTCAGACTACAGCTCAATCCACAACTTTCTCCAACACAAGTGCAGGATCTGTTATGCATCTTGTATGGTCCAACACAACTTCCTCAGGCTTCATAGAGAACGGAACAACACAATATTTCTTCTTTAACATAAGCATACCGAATAAAGGAAAACTTTATCAAATAAATGTGACAACAACATTCACCGATGATTCAACAAATACAACAATACTGAATTTTGAGGTTCTTCAACCCTTCGGTCCTGGATTCACACCTTGGAGCCAATTTGGCCCTGGACCAGCACTGAATTTGTCCAATACAACAGACATGTTTTTCTATGATGGAAACTGGGTAGAGATCGTTGCAAACTTTACTAATGGTGAGAGTGTAGGTGTTCCTGGATTGAATGTTACGATGAATTTCTCCCAAATAGGAGGACCGGAATTCATTCAGGCAGAGGATTTAGGAAATGGTTGGTACAGGGCTGGAGCATTTATAGATTACTCCAATCTCAATGTAAACATAAAGTATATCAGCGATGTAAACATCACGGTAAAAGCAACAAATGATTCAGTTTTCTATTATGAATTTCTTGTTCCAGTCTTGCTTTTCAACATGAGTGTTGTTCCAAGTTGCCCTCCAAATGTACTTGAACTTCCTCCGCAGATGCCCTTACCGAATGGAACTCTCGTGAATATAACAGGTTGCACAAATGAATGTCCTGTTGAAAACATAGGATTTGCATGGGATAACGGAACCGATTATGTTGTGTGTACTCCTAAATTCGGTGGAAGCACCACAAACTTCAATCAGATTGCAGCTACAGGTGATTTCTCTGCTGTACCTCTGGTGATAGAGATTCCCGGTGTTGTGAAGATTAACTTCACGCAGCCTGTAGATATGAGCACGAAAGAAAAAGCGTCCGCTATAATGCAATTCGCAATGAAAAACCTCATGAAAGCAGGAAGGATAGGTATAAATGATTCTGAATGGAATGGACAGGGAGATAAACCAAATCTCACAACATCTGCAAGAATAACAATATACAATATCACAGGACTGCTTGGTATAAAAGATCCGTCAATAGGTTACGGAAGCTTTAACGGAAGCTTCCTGCCATCAGACCTTCAACCATGTCCACCGACCAGATGTATGGATGTAGTATTTGATGGAGAGAATCTTAGCTTTACCGTAAGCACATTCTCCACCTACGTGGTTGGAAGCACACTTCATAACCTCACATTCGAAAACCTCACCGTTATGGAAAGATTTGTTCAGGCAGGACAAAATGCAACATATCTCATAAACATAACTAATTTCGGAAACAACAGCCTTGGAGAGGAATATAATCTCAGTGTGGTAGGAACAGGAATATTGAATGATACTTTCCTTAACCTCTCCATAGGAGAATGGGAAGTGGTTGAACTTAATGTGTCAAATTCCACCGAGGGTGTATATACTTCCTATATCATTGCAAACCACTGGAACGGAACGGATACCGAAACAGACTGGAACCTTTCCTCTGCAGATGATGGAGTAATATTTACAACCTACGTAAGCACAGGTCCGCCTTCGAACATAATCATTGTCTCACCCACACCTTCAAACAATTCTCATATCAATACAAATTATTTCGAAATAAACATAACATTCACAGATGATACGCCGCAAGCTTGCATACTTGAGCTCAACAACGGAACTCAGGCAAACTACACCATGACCATGCTCGGAAATTATGCCTGCTACTTCAATGCTACAAACCAAGGAGATGGAATAATCTCCTACTCGGTCTATATAAACGACAGCGTTGGAAACTGGGGTTGGAACGGAACTTGGTATGTAACCATAGATACAACACAACCAACTGTAACAATTTATTCACCACAAAACACCACATATGCAACAACATCTATAGATCTGAACTATACAGTTCAGGACGCAAACCTTGATTCATGCTGGTATTCATTAAACGGAGGAAGTAACATAATATTAGCATCATGTTCAAACATAACCATAACAGCATCAGAAGGATTGAACAATGTTATAGTCTATGCCAACGATTCCGCAGGAAATACAGGCTCTGCACAGGAATACTTCACAGTTGATACCACCCCACCAACAATAACAATACTCTCGCCACAAAACACCACATACAATACCACAACTCTCTGGCTAAACTTCACCTACACCGAAGCCAATCTTGATACATGCTGGTATCAATATAATGGAACGAACACAAGCCTACCTTCATGCTCAAACCAAACATTTACCGCTCTTAACAATCAGCAATCAACCCTTATCCTCTGGATGAATGATACCGCCGGAAATATTAACCATGCAAGTATCACATTCACAGTGGATACCATTCAGCCAAGCGTTACCCTTATCTCTCCTTCAAATGCATCCACTTGGACCTCCTCAAGTACGGTAACATTCACTTACAATGTAACAGATGCAAGCAGTATAACTTCATGCACACTTCTAATAAATGGCATCACAGATCAGACCGATACTTCAATAACAAAAGACACATCCCAAACCTTTACAAAATCCCTCTCTAACGGAAACTATAACTGGAGTGTAAGATGTAGAGATGCAGGAGGTAACACAGGAATCTCCTCTGTTTATTACCTAACGGTCAGCTACACACCACCCGAATCTTCCATCACCTATGATACGGGTGGAGGTGCAGGCTACACACCACAAGAAATTCTTCCTTACGTGGCCTACTCCTGGAGCAGGGTAAACCCCGGAAATGTTTCAATCTTCAAACTCAATAAGAAAGAAATTGGAATCCATGAGATAGGTATAATGGTCATAAATCCTGCTACCTCTGTTTACATAAAGGTGACCAAACTTAAAGGGAAACCAGCAGATGTAACTCATGAAGTTTCCGGTAAAGTATACCAATACATAGAAATAACCCACAGAAACCTGCGAAACAATCTTGAAAAAGCAACTATAAAGTTCCATGTGAACAAATCTTGGATAGAAGAGAATAACATAAACAAATCCACAGTCTCTTTATACCGCTATACAACCTCCTGGCAAAAACTTCCAACAACCCTGATATCTGAAGATTCAAAAACAGTTTACTATGAGGCAGAAAGCACAGGCTTTTCCTACTTCGCAATAGCAGGAGAAGAAGTTCAAGTTTCGGAGGAAGTTTGCAATATAAATGGTGTTTGCGAGGAGGGAGAAACTCCTGAAAACTGC
>QMQA01000245.1 GCA_003648845.1 Candidatus Aerophobota bacterium | reverse complement strand
GAGTTAATAACGAATTTAATCCCTTTTTTACGGATTTTAACTATGAAATCTTTTATCTCAGGTGCAATAGGAACTTTCTCCATCAAAGTATTATCAAGATCACAGGCTATTAATTTAAACCTCATATCAGCTCCTTTCCAATTTATTAATCTGGCCTTAATGTGGTTACCTAATTATACCCACATTTTTGTCAGGGGCAAGTCCGCCACCGCAACTTTCAAAAAATTTCAGGAAAGTGGATGCCAGATTGACCGTGCTGAAGAAAAGGTTATAATTGAAAAAATCCATAAATTATTCAAGGAGAGATTTGGTAGATGAGACGTACCAAAATAGTTTGTACCATCGGTCCTGCTTCAAGATCTTCTGAGATTATAGAAGAATTGATAAGAAGAGGAATGGATGTAGCCCGACTTAATTTTTCTCATGGTAGCCATGAGGAATACAGCTTAATTGAAAAGAATATCCGTCAAGCTTCCCAAAAATTGGGAAAACCTGTAGCCATTCTTCAGGACTTGAGTGGGCCAAAGATCAGAACTGGATTAATCCAAAAAGAACCTGCTTTATTAAAAGAGGGGGCTATCTTTACTCTTACCACCCGAAATATCCCTGGAAATGAAAAGGAAGTTTCTATAACTTACCCTCTTTTGCCCCAGAAAGTAAAAAAAGGCCAGACTATCCTTCTGGCAGATGGCTCCCTGGAACTTAGAGTTGAAGATCTGAGCCCTACAGATATCAAATGTCGTGTAATTACTGGAGGGGAACTTATCTCTCATCAGGGAATAAATTTGCCTGATCTTTCCTCTGATATCTCTTTTCTCACTGAAAAAGACCGAAAAGACATTCTCTTTGGAATAGAACACAAATTTGACTTCATCGGTATTTCTTTTGTCAGGAAAGCCGAAGATATTTTGAGTGTAAGAAAAATTCTAAGAGAAAAAGGTGGGAAAGAAATTTCTCTAATTGCCAAAATTGAAAGAAGAGAGGCTCTAAAAAATATTGATGAGATAATTGAAGCAGCTGACGGAATAATGATAGCTCGCGGCGACTTAGGTGTAGAAACACCTATTCAAGAGGTACCTCTGGTCCAGAAAGCAATTATTAAAAAATGCAATTTAATGGGAAAACCGGTGATTACTGCTACTCAAATGCTGGAGTCAATGATTGAAAGTCCCCGTCCTACCAGAGCGGAAGTTACAGATGTAGCCAATGCCATCTTTGACGGAACGGATGCAATTATGCTATCGGAGGAAACGGCTATAGGAAAATACCCTCTGAAATCGGTAACAATGATGAATAAAATAGCAATTGAAACTGAGAAAGTTTTAGATTATAAAAAAATATTGAGAGAAAGAGAACTCTCAGTTAAAGCTACAACTAAAGATGCTATAAGTCATGCTACCTGTCAAATTGCCCAGAATTTGAAAGCAGCAGCCATTGTCACTTTTACCTTTTCTGGAAGTACTGCCCGCATGGTAGCCAGGTACCGTCCTTCTGTACCGATTATAGCCAGCAGCCCTCAAGAAAGTACTGTGAGAAAATTAACCCTTTCCTGGGGTGTCTGTCCCATGCAGAGCCAGGACATAAAAGATACAGATGATATGATACGCAAAGCGAAAAAAACTGCCTTAAAAACTGGCCTTGTTCATCGAAAAGATAGAATAGTAATTACAGCCGGTATTCCCTTTGGAATTCCCGGTACCACTAACCTAATAAAGGTAGAGACGATAAACTAATGAGTGGAAATGTCAAAGAATTTTCCGGAGAAAATAAAAAGATATTTAAAATACATCCTATAGGTTACGTGGAAAACAGTTTCTTTGAATCCGATGATCCGGAAAAAATACGAAAAGAGGACTCTCATATTGTTATTTACCCTGAGTACGAGGAAGGACTATATCGGATAGAGGAGTATGAATTCTTAAATGTTATATTTTACTTCCACAAATCGTCTGGATACTCTCTTAAAAGAAAAAGAAGAGAAGGAGAGATAAAAGGTGTTTTTGCTTCTCGAAGTCCCCACAGGCCATGTCCTTTAGGCTTAACTTTAGTAAAACTTATGAAGAGAGAAAGAAACAGGCTCAAGGTAAAAGGTCTGGATGCGATAAATGGTACACCCGTCCTGGATATAAAACCGTACGTTGAAAAAATAGACAGTGTTTCTCTGCATCAAAATTTCTAATAATTTGACGAGAGGTTAAAAAGGCTTCAAATATGCCTGGACTTCCGGATACCCTTGAGCATGCGCTGACAATTACCGTCTTTGTCTTTGTCATGATGATTCTCATTGATTATATTAATGTCCTCACTCAAGGCAGAATGTCCTCAGGTATAAAAGGCGGAATATGGCGCCAGTATTTAATAGCCTCCTTCTTAGGAGCAACTCCTGGATGCCTGGGAGCTTTCATGAACGCTTCCCTGTATCTACGAGGACTGTTAAGTTTTGGAGCTATAGTAGGAGGAATGATTGCCACTTCGGGTGATGAAGCTTATATAATGCTAACTTTATTCCCCCGCATAGCTTTTCTTCTTTTCTTTCTGCTTTTTGTGTTTGGAATTGTATTTGCCTGGGTGAGTGATAAAGCTACTGCAGTATTTCATATCCAGCTACAACAGGAATGTGAACTCTCCCATCTTCATACAGATGAGGAATGCAGATGTTTTGATCTAAAAGCAGTTAAAAAACTCCCCAAAATGTCTCTCCTGCGTCTGCTCCTTCTTATTATATTGTCTTCTTTCCTCGGAATATTTGGAGCGAATTTTTTAAAACTTGAGCAAAACTGGATGAGGATAACTTTCATCACTCTGGTAAGTCTGGCTACATTTATTACTATAACTGCACCCGATCACTACCTGAAAGAACATATATGGGTTCATATTGTAAAAAAACACCTCTGGCGAGTGTTCCTGTGGACCTTTTTTTCTCTTCTATTCATAAACATTGCTCTTTTCTACTGGAACTTAGAGGAATTCTGTAAAGGCAATACCCTCTGGATGCTTCTTATGGGAGGATTAATCGGATTAATTCCAGAGTCCGGCCCCCACCTGATTTTTGTAATGATGTATGCCCGGGGACTCATTCCTTTCAGTGTTTTTTTCACCTCTTGTTTTGTTCAGGATGGACATGGGATGCTTCCCCTGTTTTCCTATACGGTGAAAGATTCCCTCCTTATAAAAATGTTTAACCTTCTGTTTGGATTAGGAGTAGGAGTTGTATTTTTCCTTTTGGGCTGGTAGAAACTAACTTTTTTCTTTTTTTATTGTCCTAACCAATCACCTTTAAATCTTCTAATTGGTTTTTCCGGGTCGTACTGTTCTACTATAT
>QMQA01000244.1 GCA_003648845.1 Candidatus Aerophobota bacterium | reverse complement strand
CTATAATATTTTCTTTGGGAACATATCCCCAGTATCTACTATCCTCACTTGAGTCTCTATTATCGCCAAGTACAAATAAAGAATCTGGGGGAACTTTTACCGGCCCATATTCATCCCTGGGAAAACCAGTATCCCAGTTATCCGAGTGAACAGCATAAGGTTCTATAAGCCTTTTTTTATTAACATAAACCTCCTTTTTCCTTATCTCAATAGTATCTCCTGGAAGGCCTATAACCCTTTTAACAAAATCCTTTTTTGGATCGAGGGGAAATTTAAAAATAATTATATCCCCCCTTTTTACATCATCTATCCCGTAAAAAAGTTTATAGGCCATTATCCTGTCACCAACCAGGAGAGTGGGTTCCATGGAACCTGAGGGTATCCAGAAAGTCTGTACCACAAAGGTACGAATTAGAAAAGCAAGAACAAGAGCTATTACAATTGTTTCAACAATCTCCCGTATCCAGCTAAGAGACTCCTTTTTCATCTGCTGGCTCTATTTCTTATATAGGTAAGGTTGGCCCTTCTTGCTTTTCCTTTCTTTAATATCTCTATTTTTTTAATTAAAGGTGAGTGCAGGGGGAAAGTCCTTTCCACGCCTATACCAAAAGATACCTTCCTCACAGTAAAGGTCTCTCTCACCCCTCCTCCCTTTCTCCTAAGGACAATCCCCTGGAAAACTTGAATTCTTTCTCTTTCTCCTTCCCGGACAATAAAGTGAACAGCCACTGTATCCCCGGGAGAGAACTGGGGGATATCCTTTTTTAAAAACTTCTCCTCCACACTTTTTATCTCACTGCGCATCGTTTTATCCTCATCCAGTATTGATTAATTAAGGGTTCAAAGGTTAAGGGGGGATAAAAATTTTCTCTGTTTAAGACTTAGCTTTTTTAATCTCCTCCAGCAATCTTTTTTCCTCAGGAGAAAGTCTAGCTTTTTTTAATAAATCCGGGCGTCGCTGCAAAGTCTTCTCCAGCCTCTTTCTCATTCTCCATTCCCTTATTCTCTGGTGATTCCCTGACCTCAAAACTGCAGGAACTTCCCATCCCATAAATTCAGCAGGACGGGTATACTGAGGGTAATCTAAAAGACCCCGGTAAAAGGAGTCTTCCTTCACCGATCTTTCGTTTCCCAGAACTCCTGGAACAACTCTTGTAACCGCATCAACGACTACCATGGCCGGTATTTCCCCCCCGCTAAGAACATAGTCTCCAATAGAGAGCTCCTCATCCACCAGATGCTCCCTTACTCTCTCATCAACTCCTTCATAACGACCGCAGATCAAAATTATATTCTTTTCCTTTGCCAGTTCAAGAGCAATCTTTTGATTAAATATTTTTCCCTGAGGTGAGAGAAGAATAACTTTAGCCCTTCTTCCTAACTGTTTCTTTATATGGTTTAATGCCTTATAAATTGGTTCCACCTTCATAACCATACCTGCTCCACCGCCAAAAGGAGCATCATCCACCGTGCGGTGGGCATCGGTGGTAAAATCCCGCAAATTATGAAGATGGACCTCTACTAACCTCTTTTGTCGAGCCCTTTTGATTATGCTTTCCTCAAAAGGGCTCTTGAATATAGAGGGGAACAAGGTAATGATATCAAACCTCATACCCTATTCTTCCAGAATCTCGACCATCACCCTCTTTCTAAGTTTGGCTGCAGCTGCGCCTACAATGGTTCTCAAAGCATTGGCCACTCTTCCTCCTTTGCCTATAACCTTACCCATATCTTCCTTAGCCACAGAAATCTCCAGAAGAATAACCTTCTCCGCCTTTATCTCCTGGACCTGTACCTCGTTGGGATTATCCACTATCTGCTTGATGATATACTCCACTAACTCGCGCATGTTTACCTCCTTTGAAGTGGATTTGAACCGATCTACCATTTATCCCCCCTACTTTCTAAGTAGCTCTTTTTCGGAGATTACAGAATAATTAACAAGTAGCTTCTCCACTGACTCTGTCAATTGAGCACCTTTTTTTACCCATTCCAGTATCTTTTCTTTATTTGCCTGAACCTTTTTTGAGATTGGGTCATACCAGCCAACACTTTCAATGAACCTGCCCTGCGTAGGGAATCGGGAATCAGCAACCACGATTCTATAAAATGGAACTTTTTTTGCACCCATTCTTCTCAATCTAATCCTCACAGCCACCTATCAACTCCTCCTTTCACTTCCCAATTACTTAATTTCTTCTTCAAACTAAGGATTAATTTTTGCGGGTTGGAAGCCCTAAACAGGTAGCTACCCATCACCAGAATAGTTGCACCTTCTTTAACTACCTTTTCTGCAGTAACTTCGTTTATCCCTCCATCTACGGCAATATCAAGATTGATGCCTTTTTTCTCGGCGATCTCACGAATAGCCCGAACCTTCGGTAAAATCCCGGGTAAAAAATCCTGACCCCCAAAACCGGGGTTCACTGCCATAACCAGAACCAGGTCCAATTTCGAAAGTATATAATTAAGTACAACCTCTGGTGTAGCCGGATTTAAGGCAACTCCTGCTTTAACACCTCTTTTTTTAATCAGGTTAACCACACGGTCAAGATGTGCTGTGGCCTCTGCGTGGAAACTTATAAACTCGCAGCCCACTTCAGTAAAAGGTTCAACCCATCTTTCCGGGTGATCAACCATAAGATGGACATCAAAAGGAAGATTAACTTTGTCTTTTAAGGACTCCAAAATCCCTGGACCAAAAGATATATTAGGTACAAAGTGTCCGTCCATTATATCTATATGTAGCAGATCCGTATCCTTTTCTACCTTTTTTATCTCTTGAAGCAGACAGCTAAGGTCTGCTCCCAGGATAGAAGGAGCTATCTTCACTCTGCAAGGCATCATCCCTCCACCTTCTCTATTTTAACCAGCTTGTTATCTATATATACCCTGACTTCCCCTCTTCCAACCACATCACAGGAAATCCAAACTTTTTCCCCTCCTGAATACACTCCATACTCAAAACCTCTTCTGCCTTCCCTGTCGATTATTATAATCTGCAGTTTTTTTTCTCCCAGGCCAGGGGGAATCTGCACAGGAATCAAAACCCATCTCTGGTAAACCGAAATACCCGGCCTTTCTTCCTCCCCGGCACTAACCACCAGTTCCACTCTGCTATTCTCATCAACCATACTTCCCGGCGGCGGAGACTGAAAGATAATTGTTCCCTCTTCCTCTGGAGAAACCTGTTCCTTAATCATCGCTATATTGAGGAGTGTATTTTTAAGCTGCTGTGATATCTTTTTTATCTTTTCCCCTCTCAGATCAGGCATCATTACCTTTGGTTTAAGAGGACCGGAGCTAACCAGCAAGTTCACCCCTTTTTCCCGATCCATTTTGG
>QMQA01000243.1 GCA_003648845.1 Candidatus Aerophobota bacterium | reverse complement strand
TGCAGTTTATGCATCGATAGCAGGATTTCTATATGCACACTACGTTACTTTTCTGAGCCCTGGAACATTTGGCCTGCATTTTTCCGTGCTTCTCGTTACCATGGTTGCAGTGGGAGGCATGGAAAACATATGGGGAGCATTCATTGGAACAGGAGTATTGACACTCCTGCCCGAGTATCTGAGAATATTTAAGGACTACGATATACTGATATACGGCATTATACTCATGTCAATAATGCTCTTCAGGCCTGAGGGATTATACGGGATAAAAATCCCGTTGAAGATTGGAGAGAAAAAAGAACAATAAAGAAGATAATCAGAATATCCAGACGGGTATTAAATATGGACAAAATACTCCAGGTTAAAAATCTCAATAAATCATTCGGGGGCCTAAAGGCCATAGACAACCTCAGCTTTGAAGTCAAAACAGGTACCATCACCTCGGTCATAGGGTCTAACGGTGCTGGAAAGACCACTCTATTTAACATAATAAGCTCCCTGATTCCCCCTGATAGCGGAGAAATATTTCTCAATAATAAAAGAATCGATTATCTGAAACCTTACCAGATACCCTACCTGGGTATTTCGAGAACATTTCAAAATCTCAGTGTATTCAACAACATGAGTGTTATAGAAAACATCATGGTCGGCCAGTACTCAAAATCAAAAGCTGGTTTTCTTTCTAGCTGTCTCAACACAGCAAAGAAAAGAAAAGAAGAAAAGGAAATACGAGATAGAGCCATGTACTGGCTCAGTTTTATGAACCTAGACGATATATACGATAGACCTATTAATTCTATCTCATTTGAGAAACAAAGACTTGTAGAAATTACAAGGGCATTGTCCTCAGAACCCGAGATTATCCTTCTCGATGAACCAGCAGCAGGTCTTACAATAAACGAAACAGAGAATCTCATTGATAGCCTTTATAAGATTAGAGAACTTGGAATAACAATACTTCTAGTTGAGCATGACATGGATATGGTGATGGAGGTCTCTGATAAAATCACAGTTTTAAACTTCGGAAAAAAGATAGCCGAAGGTACTCCTGAGGAGGTGAGTAATAATCCGGATGTTATATCGGTGTATCTCGGTGAATAGATACAAGGTGAATAGATATAATTAGTAGATAAAAAAGTTTATAACTACAGATAACATCTGTATGAATGTGTAATCTATGGCAGGTGATGATGAGTGGCACTAATAAATCTACAAAGCTTCTGACGAAAATGGAAATAGCACGGGAAAGAAAAATATGCTGAAAATAAGATCTCTCAGCTCGTATTACGAATCAATATGCGCCATAAAATCAATTTCCCTTCATATAAAAAAAGGGGAGATAGTAGCTCTCATAGGTGCAAATGGGTCTGGTAAGTCCACGTTACTAAAGACCATCCTGGGTCTCCAGCATAAAACAGAGGGATCAATACTCTTTGAAGAGCGGGAAATTCTGGGGCTTCCACCATCGGAGATAGTAAAAGCCGGGATTGCTATGGTCCCGGAGGGAAGAGAACTCTTTTATCCAATGAGTGTTTATGACAATCTTCTGCTGGGCACTTATACTGATTATGTGTTTAAAAACAGACAAAAAATTGCTGAAAAAATGGAAAAAATATTTGATATATTTCCTGTCCTGAAAGAGAGGAGAAATCAGCTAGCCGGAACGCTCTCTGGCGGCGAACAGCAGATGCTCTCGATTGCCAGGGCACTGATGTCCAGTCCCAAACTACTACTTCTCGATGAACCCTCTATAGGTCTTGCACCAAAAATTGTAAGAGGTATCTTCGAAACAATTGTAGAATTGAGAGAAAAGGAAAATCTTACGATTTTCCTTGTTGAACAGAACGCAAAACTATCGCTTGATATATGCGATAGGGCATATCTTATTGAAACAGGACAGATAATCATCTCAGGCACAAAGGATGAACTATTTGAAAACAAAGAGGTAATAAGGGCATACATAGGAAAAGGTTAGTTTCAATAAAATGTGTCTCATAATGAAAACTCGAAGTTCGCCCTTGTCCTGAAGAGGAAAAGAGCTTTGAAAATATCCAAAAATTCCAGTTCAATTTTGACTCATAACCTGGAATCACAGCTGAAATCACAAATGAAGAACTAAATAGCATTAGAGGAGAAAGAAAAATGGATGATATATCAGAAAAGGAATACCTCTCAAGAGAGGAACTTGAACAGCTTCAACTTGAAAGACTCCAGCAGATACTTGTCAGGGTACATAGAAGAGTTGCCTACTACAGGAACCTCTTCAATGAGATAGGATTCGATCCAACGACTGTTTCTTCGATTGAAGATTTAAAGAAAATACCATTTACGACAAAAGAAACCCTCAGAAAAGCTTATCCATACGAAATGTTTGCCGTTCCGCTTCGAGAGGTTGTAAGAATGCATTCCACCTCGGGAACCACCGGGAAACCCATAGTTGTTGGGTACACTAAAAATGATATTATCCACTGGTCAGAGCTCACCGCAAGAGTACTGATGGCAGCAGGAATAACAAAAGAGGATATAATCCAGATATGCTTCCCATATGGAATGTTTACAGGAGGACTCGGATTTCATTATGGTGCTGAAAAACTCGGTGCAAGCGTTATCCCCAGTTCAAACGCAGAGGTTGAACACCAGTTACTCATAATGAGGGATTATCATACAACCGTAATTATATGCGCACCTACTTTTGGAGCCCTGATTGCGGATAGCATAGAAAAAATGAATATAACTCCCGCTGAACTGGTACTAAAAACTGGACTTTTCGGCGCAGAACCGTGGAGTGAGAAACTGAGAACAAAACTCGAAGAAAACCTCCAGATCAAAGCTTTCGACAACTACGGGCTGACGGAGATAATGGGCCCGGGGGTTTCATATGAATGCGAGCATAAATCCGGCCTCCATATATCGGAAGACCACTTTATTCCTGAAATTATAGACCCGGAAACAGGAGACGTGCTACCTCCCGGCCAGAAGGGCGAGCTGGTACTTACCACCCTTACCAAAGAAGGCTTTCCACTTATACGGTATAGAACAGGAGACCTTACCACAATATATCCAGATAATTGCAAATGTGGCAGAAGTTTTGTTCGAATGGCAAGGGTCTTCGAAAGAATTGATGACATGATCATTCTCAACGGTCAAAATCTGTTTCCATCACAGTTTGAACAGCTTCTAACGGATATTTTTGGCCATCTTCCCGGTTTTCAACTTGTAATAGATAGAAGAGAGGATGTTGATGAGCTGGAGATCCAGGTTGAGCTTTCAGGAGAGCTTTTTTCAGATGAAATGAAAAAGCTCAACGAGCTTCGAGAAGAGATAATATTTGAAACAAAAAGAAGATTGGA
>QMQA01000242.1 GCA_003648845.1 Candidatus Aerophobota bacterium | reverse complement strand
CCTGTAGCTCCTTCTCCTATGAGTGCCATTCTCTCAGGAGTGGAGGTAGAGGTTGGACTTCTGGGATTTTTAAGGATTTTTGTGTGGATGGCGGGAGTATCCTGGAACTGGATTCTTACCTTAGCTGTTGTATCTTCTCTAATTGGAGCAGGAGCTGCTCTTCTTGAAAAAGATATAAAACGCATCATAGCTTATTCTACTGTTTCCCAGGTAGGTTATATCCTCCTGGGATTTGCGCTGTTTAAGGAGATGGGGATTATAGCAGGCCTTCTTTACTTTATGGTTCATGCTGTGGCTAAAGCTGGTCTTTTCCTTGGGGCAGGTGTGGTGGAGAGAAAGTATAAGACAAGGGATATAACCAGACTGGGTGGACTTATGAGGACCTCTCCTGTTTTTGGTATCGGGTTTTTATTCTCCGTATTCTCCATAGCTGGATTTCCTCCTTTTGGGGGTTTTTACGCTAAGCTTATGGTAATAATGAGTGCAGTTAAGGAAGGACACCTCTGGATTGCTACCTTAGCTATAGTTGCAGCCATTTTAACCATGCTCTATCTTTTCCGTTTATTTAATGGGATTTTTATGGGTAAAGAGGTTGAGGCTAAGGGAGAGTTTGCACCTCCGGGTAAATTAATGATAGGATGTGTGGTTTTACTTGGGATAATCTCGCTTGCCATAGGAATTTTCATAACCCAGGCTCTGGGACTTCCGATAGCAGCGGTGGCAGAAATATTTAAATAAAGGGTGAAAAAATGAATTCCTCGTTATTGCTTTATCCAATAATTTTACCTCTGGTAGGAGGGATTTTGTGTCTTCTAATTTCTGCAAGGAAGGTAAAAGAGGTTATCAGCACAGGGGTCAGTTTAATAGTTTTTATTCTTGCCTTGTTAATATTTTCTTCGGGTAAGATTTCCTTTACCTACCCCTGGCTTGGCTTTTTAGGAGTAAACTTTAGCCTGCAAAGCTACAGGTTTTCCTCCTTTATTTTGCTTTTTATTGCTCTTTTTTCCTTTCTTATTTCCCTTTATTCAGCAAAATTTATGGCGGAAAAACCCCGCACAAGAGAGTATTATTCCTATCTTCTTTTGACCACGGCAGCAGCAGCAGGAGCTGTACTTGCCAGCAATCTTGTTGTATTTTTGCTTTTCTGGGGAGTTCTGGGTGTTCTCCTTTATGCTTTTTTGTCCTTTGGTTCATCCAGATTATCTACCAAAGGCCTTTTTATAATAGGCACAGCGGATTTTGCTCTTATTCTGGGGGCTTTATTCTTTTACCGGTTGGGTGGAACCTTAAATATGGGCGAAATTCAACCCTTACCTATAACCTCGGGTTTAGCAGTGGCTTCTTTTGTGCTTCTTATGATAGGAGCTATTGCTAAAGCGGGTGCCCTACCTTTTCATTCATGGATTCCTGATGCAGCAGATGAGGTGCCAGTTCCGGTAATGGCATATCTTCCGGCTTCTCTGGATAAACTTTTGGGAATTTACTTTCTGACCCGGATATGCCTTGATCTTTTTAAATTACTCCCCAATACTTCTCTTTCTATTCTTCTTATGTTTATTGGTTCCTTGACTATTTTGGTAGCAGTAATGATGGCTTTAATTCAGCACGATCTTAAAAAACTTCTTTCCTATCATGCCATCTCCCAGGTAGGTTACATGGTGCTGGGAATAGGAACGGGAGTTCCCTTGGGAATAGCAGGAGGCATATTTCATATGGTAAATAACGCCATTTATAAATCGTGTCTCTTTCTGGGAGGAGGCTCTGTGGAACACAGGGTTGAGACCGCTGATATTGACCGGCTGGGTGGATTAGCTAAATTTATGCCCGTTACCTTCATAACGGTCTTGATTGCTGCCTTATCTATCTCAGGGGTGCCTCCTTTTAATGGGTTCTTTTCCAAGTGGATGATTTATCAAGGTGTGGTGGAAGGTGGGAAACTTTCAGGTGGCAGTGGCTGGATTATCTGGCTTCTGGCAGCAATGTTTGGTTCTGCCTTAACTTTAGCCAGCTTTATGAAGCTCCTCCATGGAACTTTCCTTGGTGTGGAAAGCGAAGAAGTGAAAAAGAAATTATCCCAGGGAAAACTCAGAGAAGCAGGCTGTTCTATGCTTTTACCTATGCTTGTACTGGCTGCACTCTGTGTTGTATTTGGTGTATTTGCCTACCAGGTTCCTCTTAAGCTTTTTATTCTGCCTTCTGTACCCGGGATTCCTTCACCTGATGTCTGGATTGGGTGGTGGCAACCAGGGATTGCTACCCTTCTTATAATCCTGGGTATAATTGTAGGTTTTATTATTTATTCAGCTGGAAAAGTTAAACTGGGAAGGGTATCTGAGGTTTATGTGGGAGGAGAAGCTGTTTCTTCCCAGATGAGAGTATCTGGTGCAGATTTTTACGATACACTTAGAGATTTTATAGGTTTAAGAAGGCTTTACAGGGCGGCTGAGAAAGGGGCTCTTGATATTTATCGGGGGATGCTCGCATTTGCCAGGGGGGTTGCTCATTTTCTCTTTGCTCTTGATAGGTTAGTTGACCTTTGCTGGAGAGGTTTATCCTGGGTTGTCTTGCTTGTCGGAAAAGGATGTTCTTTAGCTCATACGGGTATCTTACATACCTATCTTGCCTGGTATCTTGTGGGTACGGTGATTTTACTTGTTGTATTTTTAACAGGATTGGGAGGTTAAGGGTATGTGGGAAATTTACGCTTTAGCTTTCCTTATGATTGTAGGCTCTTTAGTAGCTGTTCATACAAGATACCTTTTATCAGCCGTAATTTCCCTTGCGGTAGTGGGTCTTGCTCTTTGTGTTGCTTTCCTGTACCTGCAGGCTCCGGACTGTGCCATAACTCAGATAGTGGTGGAAGTTATTGCTTTGATTATCCTCATAAGAGCAACAGGTGTGGAGAGGGATCTTCTGGAGATAAGAGGTAAAAAGGAGGTTTTTGCTATAACTGCTACTTTTATATTTATTATAGTTTTTGCTGCCTTTGCCTTTGCTGCTTTAACTTATCTTCCTAAGTTTGGCTATCCAGTGATGAAGGTAGCTCAGGAATATGTGAAAAAGGGGCTGGAGCAAACAGGCTCGGCAAACCTCGTGACAGCGGTGCTTCTTGATTTCAGAGCCTATGATACTCTGGGAGAAGCAACGGTTTTATTCACCGCTATCATGGGAGCTATAGTAGTTTTAAGAGAAGTTGGAAGGAAAGAAAAATGAGTCCATATAGAGAAACAAAGCAAGGAATGACAAGGATAGTTAAAACTATAGCCAAATTTGTTATGCCACCAGTGGTCCTTTTTGGGATTTATATGATGCTGCATGGACATCTGACACCAGGAGGGGGTTTTCCAGGAGGAGTGATT
>QMQA01000241.1 GCA_003648845.1 Candidatus Aerophobota bacterium | reverse complement strand
TCTTAAGGCTGGTGGTAAGGTTTGGTGGTTGGTGGCTTCGCTTAAACAAAATTAATGATACTAACTCTTTACAGCCTGGGAGAGAGAATAAACAAACTCACCTACTTTTTTTACGGTATCTTTTCCGCCTTCATTTTCCATTATCTTGCGAATAATAGCCGAACCAACTATAATTCCATCCGCAAGAGATGATAGTTTCCTTGCCTCAACCGGAGAGTAAATTCCAAACCCTATGGCAACAGGAGTGCTGGTGAAGGACCTTACCTTTTTTATAAAGGATTTTAGCATCTTTTCCTCTTTTCCTTTTTGCCCTGTTACTCCAGTATAAGATACACAGTAAATAAATCCTTCACTGCTGTTACAGACAAGTTTTATCCTGTCATCAGAACTTACCGGGGTAAGGAGAAAAATCAGAGCTAAATTGTTTTTCATTGTATATTGCTGGATATCTTTAGCCTCCTCAGGGGGAAGATCAGCTATAATTACTCCATCCACTCCAGCCTCTGAGGCCTGGTGAACAAACTTTTTTTCTCCAAACTTAAAGATAGAATTATAATATCCCATAAATATAAGAGGTATGGATGTTTTTTTCCTTATTTTCTCCACAAATTTAATAGTTTTTTCCAGGGTAACCCCCCTCCTTAAAGCTCTGTAGGAAGCAGTTTGAATAACAGGACCATCAGCCAGTGGGTCGGAAAAGGGAATACCCAGCTCAATAATATCTGCACCCTTTTCCTCCAGTTCAAAAATTAAATCTTCGGTATACTTTAAATCAGGATATCCCGCAGTAATAAAAGGAATGAGAGCTTTCTCACCCTTTTCTCTCAAATTTTTAAATCTTCTGACTATGCGATTTTTACTGGAATTTCTCTTCAACTTGTTGCACATCTTTGTCTCCTCTACCGGAGAGATTTATAACTACTACACTATTTTTATCAAGGGAAGGAACAATCTTTATTGCATGGGCTATAGCGTGGGAGCTTTCCAGAGCAGGAATTATACCTTCAAGACGCGACAAAAGCTTGAAAGCATCAAGTGCCTCCCTATCGGTAACGGTCATATAAATAACTCTCCCTGCAAGTTTTAAATAGGAATGTTCAGGCCCCACCCCCGGGTAATCCAGACCCGCTGCTATAGAATGGGTAGGAAGAATCTGCCCATCCTCATCCTGAAGAAGAAAGCTCTTGCTTCCATGTAAGACTCCAACACTTCCTTTGGCCAGAGTTGCTCCATGATGGGATGAAGAAAGCCCAAGACCTGCTGCCTCCACTCCAACAAGCTTTACTTTTTCTCTTAAAAAAGGATAGAACATTCCCATAGAATTGCTTCCTCCCCCCACACAGGCAATTAATAAATCTGGCAATTTTTTTTCTTGAGCAAGGATCTGTCGTTTAAGCTCTCTGCCAATGACCGACTGAAAGTCTCTAACCATCATGGGATAAGGATGGGGTCCTACCACCGATCCCAGAACATAATAGGTAGTTCTAACATTGGTAACCCAGTCTCTGATTGTTTCATTAATAGCATCTTTTAAAGTCTTACTTCCCGAGTTTACTGGAACTACCTCAGCACCCAACAGCCTCATCCTGAAAACATTAATTTTCTGTCTTTTTATATCCTCCTCTCCCATATATATCCGGCAGGGAAGTCCAAAAAGAGCACTGGCTGTAGCTGTAGCAACGCCATGCTGACCGGCTCCAGTTTCAGCAATTATCCGCTTTTTCCCCATCCTCTTTGCAAGAAGCACCTGTCCTAAAGTATTGTTTATCTTATGAGAGCCAGTGTGAGCAAGATCTTCCCTTTTAAGATAAATCTTTGCCCCTCCCAGATACTCGGTTAGCCTGCGGGCAAAATAAAGAGGAGTAGGTCTTCCTGCATAGGAGGAAAGATAGAAGTTAAGTTCTTTTTGAAAACCCCTTTTGTCTTTTTTTACCTCCCTGTAAGTTCTCTCAAGTTCCTGAAGGGCAGGCATCAGTGTCTCGGGGACAAACCTTCCTCCAAACTTTCCAAAATGTCCCCGAGTATCGGGCAACCTATAATATCTCATCCTCTTCCCTCGCTCTTTTAATAAATTCTTTTAGTTTCTTTTTTGATTTTTTACCCGGAGTCTCCTCAAGACCACTTGCAGCATCCACAGCATAAGGTCTGACCTTCCGGATAGCTTCACTGACATTCTCAGGTGTAAGTCCTCCGGAAAGAATCAAAGGAAGGCCAAATTTTTTTACCTGCTTTGCAAGCTCCCAGTCGAAAACTCTACCAGTTCCACCTCTTTTATCCTGACAGAAAGTGTCCAGAAGATAGGCATCAACACTGTAGTTCAGAATACTGTCGGGCACCTTATCCTTTATGGGAAAGGACTTTATTATCTTGCAGGGAAAGCCCTGGCAGTAGGAAGGAGACTCATCTCCATGAAACTGCAGGGTGGTTAAACAGCAAAAATTTAAAATTTCCCTTACTCTTGAGGGCTCTTCATTGACAAAAACTCCCACCCTATCAATAAAGGGAGGTAAACTCTTGATTATTTTTTTTGCCTCGACTGGAGCAATTTGCCGGGGACTTGGGGCGAAAACAAACCCGAGTGCATCTGCTCCCAGATCTGTTGCCAGAAAGGCGTCTTCTTTATTGGTAATTCCGCATATTTTAATTTTAACCATGACAAAGCTGCCTTAATTTACTGGCAGGATTGCTGCTCCGTAAAATAGCCTCTCCCACCAGAAAAGCTCTTATTCCTTTTTCTCTCAGCACCCTTATATCTGCAGAAGTTTTTATACCGCTTTCGCTAATTACAAGATGAGAGCGGGAAAGAAGGGGCAAGATTTTTTCTGTTACATCCAGATTAACCTCAAAACTTTCTAAATCTCTGTTATTAATCCCTATTATAAGAGGTGGGGGAAGATGTGAGATCTTTTCAACATCTTCAGGAGAATGAACCTCTATTACAGGTGAAATCTTTAGACCTTTTGCCAGTTGATAAAGCCTGGATAATTTTTTCTTATCCAGAACTCTTGCAATTAAAAGAACAGCATCAGCTCCGTATAACCTTGCCTCAAATATCTGATATTCATCGATTATAAATTCCTTAGCAAGAACAGGTAAAGAGCTTGCTTTTCTAACCTCACTTAGATCTTTCAGGTTCCCTCCAAAAAATTTCCCATCAATTAAAACAGATATGGCTGAGGCGCCATTTTTCTCATAAACTCGGGCAAAATAAGAAAGGTCTAAATCCTCTCTTAAAATACCTGCGGAGGGGGAAAATCTCTTGATCTCGGCAATTATACCCGGTCCTTTTCTGCAAAAGACACTTTTCTTAAAATTCCTGGGAGGGGGGACTTTTCTCAATTTTTCTTTTAATTTATCCAAAGAC
>QMQA01000240.1 GCA_003648845.1 Candidatus Aerophobota bacterium | reverse complement strand
TATCTACATTTCTTCCGGCTAAAACTTTTCCCCCTTCTGCTTCCAATCTTCCATAAACCTCAAAAGAGCCTCCCACCATAACTTTTTTCTCAGCAACAGAAATTTCCAGAAAAGTTGACTCAAATCTTTTTCCCTCCCTCACCTCCCGGTAAAGATTCTGGATTCTATTTGTGTAATCATCGGCTAACCTGCTAAGAGGTGCAATTTCCTGTCTCAATCTATCAGCGGCACCAGCTCCTATTCTTCCTTTTAGCTCATCCACGGAAGAGTTCAAATTATCTATGTCTCTTTTTGCCTTTAAAAGAGTTATCCAGGTTTTTTCTAAAACTTTTCCGGCCTTTTCAATCTCTCCCTGACGCAGGAGAGCCTCAGCAGAATCTATATCCTCTTTTACTATCTTCAACTTATCCCCTGCTACCTGAATAAGCTCATTTAATCGAGTGAAAATATAGCGCAGGGGCTCAGGAATATAGGTGAAAAAGACTTTTTTAAGCTCAGAGGAGGCCAGATCCCATTTCCCTACCACCTGCAACCTTACAACTTCCCCGTACAAAGATATAAGCTGGAGAGGAAAAAAGGTCTCTTCTTGAATCTGGGCGGGATTTTTGTGCCGGGGAAAGCTTGCTGGATAGGCTGGAGAAAAAGATAATGTAAGCAAAATAATAGCTGCTACCACCTTAAAAATTAAGAATTTTCTCATTTTCTTATTCTCGAACATAGAACAACTAACCACACCCACCGAACAAAACAGTCTAACCAACTCAACTGACAAACCGGCTAACCGATTAACTGATTAACGTTGAACATATCTTAACGCATTAAAATCTCCACCACTTTCCGGGTAACAATAAAACAAAAGATAATAAAAAGTCCAAGGCCCACAGGGTCCAATCGCAAAGGAGTGAGGAGTTTTCTTCTCGGTCGAAGTATCTCCACCAGCGCAAGGTACTCTATGGTAAATACTGATATATAAACATCCAGTCTTTTTTCCCCTGCCCCCACAAAAATAGCCACAGTAAACAAGAAAAAAGCACTCAAAAGCAAGATAAAAAGAATGTGCCTGTCCATTTTTCTACCTTCCCACCTCTAACACCACCCTCACCCATTTTCCTTCCCCCTTTTCCTCCACAACTTTTACCGGCATTCCGGTAATCTGTGCAATCACACAGGCTGCAAGGCTTGCCGGAGGTGAACCTAACACTCTGGTAAATCTGGGAGCTTCCACATTTAGTTTGATATTTTTCATCCGCAACAGCGCCTTATTTTTTTCAAAGCTCACCTGCACCCTGGAGGCAAGCTCAGCAAAATCAACTATCAGATAGCTTATAGCATTTTCCAGCTGAGGCAGAAAATCCTCCAGGGAAAATTCCTTGCCTTCTTTTTCCCTTTCCTCACCCATAGTTTCCTCTACAACTCCCGATAGCGCTACCACATCAGAGCCTGGAGGATAAATAAAAAGGCCAGGGTGTCCGTTAACATTAGATATTATTCTTTTTGGTGCATCAACTATCCTGTTAAATTCAGGATAAAAGCTATTTCTCGAGAGAGGAACAAAGGCATACACTTTTCCATCTTTTGGTGGGAGATAAACAGCCTTGTGAGCTGCTGCAAACTCCTCCAGTATAGCTTCAATGTTAGCTACTGATCCTGAAATCATTCCCTTCACTACCTGGTGAGGAACCAGATATTCAGGGAAGATGAGCACCACACATCCCAGGATAAGAAAGGCAAGTCCCAGAGCAGTCAAAGGAACACTAAGCAGCACAAAGTAGGAAAATGCGGCCAGGATAGCTCCAAATCCAGCCAATCCTACCCCTACTGTGGCAAATCTACTCATCCGCACATCTCTTATTTTAGTTTTTGGAAAGCAACCTTGTTTAAATTATACCTGAAAAATTGAAATTAGTAAATTCAACCCAACCGGCCAATCACTAACCGACTTAACTGACTAACTGATAAACTGACTAACGCTGAACGAACTATTAACTAAAGAAAATATTAAACCTGCCGATAATTTAAAAAAATTAAAATCACTTTAGCAAATAGATGGCCTGGGTAATTTTATTTTTAGCCATTCTGCTCAGCCTTACAGATGAACCTCAACAGAACAGTGAACATTACTTTGAAAAGCATTACATTGAAAATATCACCGTTGTTTTTATGGATCATGAGACGCTCAATGTCTGGTGGAGGTTAGTGGGTGGACAGAAACAGTGGGAAAAAGTTCACGCCTTCACCTACTATGATCCGGGAAAGAATATGTACTATATTGTTCTACCCCCTAATGCAGACCATAAACTGATAGGTTATGAGTTTAACCATATCCTGGAGTGGAAGCGAGATCAAAACTCCACCCCACCAACCACCCCAACCGACTACCGTTGAACGTCAAAGGTAGAACATCCCAACTTGCCAAAAAAATTTTTTATGGTAAAATGACACTACAATTAGAGTGTAATTGGAGTGCAAACCTGGCAACTTACAATGTACAATGAAGGAAACCAAGGTTACCATTAAGATACCAAGGGAGCTTTACGAAAAACTCAGTATGATGATAGAGGGGACCGGGTTTTCCAGTGTTACAGAATTTATAGTTTTTGTTATGAGAAGCTTAGCCTCGGGGAAGGTAGAAGAGGAGGACAGGTTAACAGCAGCGGAGATAAGAATAGTAAGGGAAAGATTAAAAAGACTCGGTTATCTTTAAAGGGAGTGAGAAATGATGGGAAAAGAAGAGAAAAAAGCCGTCTTCCTGTCGGCAGATCTTTACAAAAAAATAGAGGAAAGGGTAAAAGTTACAGAATTTAATTCTGTAGAGGAATACGTTACCTTTGTTCTGGAGGAGGTTCTAAAAGATGAAGGGGAGGAGGAAAAGACCTTCAGCAAAGAGGAAGAGGAGGAGGTAAAAAAGAGGCTGAGAGCCTTAGGTTATCTGGACTAAAATATGCAGATTACTCCCACTTTATTTATAGTGGTTGCGTGGGTTGCTTTTGTATGTGAATACATGGATGCCTCTATTGGAATGGGTTATGGAACAACTTTAACTCCCTTGCTTCTTATTATAGGATTTTTGCCCTTACAAGTGGTTCCGGCTGTCTTGGTAGGTCAACTTGTAGGTGGTGTGGTTGGAGGAGTATTTCACCACAAATTTGGAAATATAAACTTAGATTTTAGACAAGATGAGGCTGTAAAAAAGAGACTTCGAGGATTAGGCTATATCCCTAAATCTTTTGACTCAAAAGTTATTCTTATTTTAGCTATTTGTGGAATTATAGGGGCATTGGTAGCCGTATTTGTTGCGGTGAACATTCCGAAAGTTTTCCTTGAGACTTATATTGGAATAATGGTTTTGGGAATAGGCATAACACTCTTTGTC
>QMQA01000239.1 GCA_003648845.1 Candidatus Aerophobota bacterium | reverse complement strand
CCCCCAGGACTCCATTTAAGGATGCGGGGGTAGCTCAGTTGGTAGAGCATCGGCCTTCCAAGCCGATGGTCGCGGGTTCGAGTCCCGTTCCCCGCTCCATTTATTTTAACCTATTTTAATCAAGATGGTGAGCGTAGCTCAGCTTGGTTAGAGCACTGGATTGTGGCTCCAGTGGTCGGGGGTTCAAGTCCCCCCGCTCACCCCTGGGCTGTTAGCTCAACTGGCAGAGCAACGGACTCTTAATCCGTAGGTTGCAGGTTCGATTCCTGCACAGCCCACCAGAGAAAAAAGAAAAAGGAAAAAGGGGAAAAAAGTAGCTATACTGGTTGCTCATGAGTTTGAGGACATTGAGGTGCTCTATCCTCTGTTAAGACTGAGTGAGGAAGGAGCAGGGATTATTCTGGCTACTTTACATACCGGTTTTCATCCTCGCCCGGCTTTTCCAGAAAAACCTGTTACCGGCCGCTTTGGTACAGTAATCCCTCCTATTGTGTTGAGAGAGGGAAAAAGATTCACACATTTAACCATTGACAGGCTAAATGTAGATGAGATTGATTGTGTCATTATTCCGGGAGGCTTTGCACCCGACCGTCTCCGGATTGACCAAACAACTCTTAACATTGTAAAGGGTGCTTATAATAGGGGAAAAGTGGTTGCCGCTATCTGTCACGGACCCCAGGTTTTAATTTCAGCTGGGATAATAAAAGGAAAAAAGGCTACAGGTTATACTGCTGTTAAGGATGACCTTGTTAATGCAGGTGCACGGTTTCTGGATGTTCCGGTTATTCGTGATGGAAATATTATTACCAGCAGGGTTCCCGATGACCTTCCCCAGTTCTGTCAGGAAATTATAAAGGCTCTTGAGGAAAGTTAACCTTTGATGGAGATATTGATGAGTGAGGTAGATACAGGTTTTACCCGTTATTTAAAAGATACATTTGAGATAATGAATAAGCTGGGCTTGCTCCTTGTATCCGGCGATATGAACAACCACAATGTTATGACCATAGGATGGGCAGCCGCAGGAATTATCTGGCGCAAGCCCATATTTGTGATACTGGTGAGACCTTCCCGTTACACTTATGGACTTATAGAAAAAAACGGTGAGTTCACGGTAAACGTTCCCTCTTCCCAAATGGATAGAATAGTTTCTTTCTGCGGTAGTGTATCCGGAAGAGACCACGATAAATTCAGAGAGAAAAATCTCACTCCTCTGCCCGGGAAAAAAGTCAACTGTCCCCTTATTAAGGAATGTTCTATTAGCTATGAATGTCGGGTAGTTCATAAAAATGATGTTATCCCCACAAATCTGTTCCCGAATATCCCACCTGAGTACTACCCTCAAGGAGACTACCATAGAGTTTATTTTGGCGAGATTTTGACAGCTTATAAAATAGTATAAGTCTTTGTCATACCTGTTTAAATCTTAAGCTGAGAAGCTTCCCATTAAACCGTAAAGGAGGGATCTCATGGGTGAGGCACCAAAGGACAAAAGCGAAATAGTATTTGAAACAGGAAGTCTCTCTAAGGAAGAACTTGAAACATTGCTTAACAGTTTACCTGTGGATATCACGTTTGTGGATAAAGAAGACACAATCCGATACTTCAGCCAGTCAAAAAAGAGAATTTTCCCCAGAGCAAAAGCCGTTATCGGGCGCAAAGTTCAACAGTGTCACCCTCAAAAGAGCATTCATATTGTTAACAGGATACTTGATGACTTCAGAAATGGCCAAAGAGATGTAGCCGAGTTCTGGATTAAATTAGAGGAAAAACTTATTTACATCCGCTACTTTGCAGTTCGTAAAAATGGCAAGTATCTTGGAACCGCAGAAGTAACCCAGGATATTACGAATATAAAGAAAATAGAAGGAGAGAAAAGACTTCTATAAGTTAAAATCCCTTGCAGGAACCATAGCCCTGGGTAAATAAAAAAGAGGGCAAGAAGGAGAAATATCAAGCTGCCTTAAAGAAACAGGAAAGATTTTTTAAAAGAAAGAGAGAATATCAAGGCAAAGCAAGGGGGTAAAAGATGAGGGAGTTTACAAAGGAAGAGTTTGCCTGGTATAACGGAAAAAATGGGAATCCGACATACATCGCTTACAAAGGTAAGGTATACGATGTAACAACCAGTTTTTTGTGGAAGGATGGGGAGCATCAGGTTCAACACAAAGCTGGGGAGGATTTAACCAAATATCTCGAGGATGCTCCACACGGCGAAGAACTCCTTGAAAGGTTTCCCGTAGTTGGAGAGCTAAAAGAGTAATAAAAAAATTTTAAACGGCACAATTGCTCTTCTTGCCGGAGATTAAAATAAAAACCACAGGATATTGACTTACAGGGATAATGATATATATTAATAAAATGAGCGGGAATAGCTCAGTGGTAGAGCACCACCTTGCCAAGGTGGGGGTCGCGGGTTCGAGTCCCGTTTCCCGCTCCATGAATTTTTAAGGTCCTGCCTTCAAATGGACTCGCATCTGATAGCCCACCGAGAAGGAAAAACTGTTTATTTCACATTCTCCTTACTTGACAGGGTGAACCAGCTTATACATGCAGTCTCAACCAGATTGGGAGGAGTGAGTAAAGGGATTTATCACTCATTAAATATAGGTTTTCATGTGGGTGATGAAGAGAATAATGTTATAAAAAACCGTGAGATTTTTTGCAGAACTCTTGGTTTAAACTTAAGTTCTGTTGCAGCAGGTGAGCAAGTCCATGGAACGCATATAGCAATTGTTCAGGCTGGAGATAGAGGCAAAGGGGCCTATAGCTGGAAAGAAAGTTTTCCCCGCACTGATGCATTGACTACAAATGTACCCGGTGTCTCTTTACTGGTAGTGGTTGCTGATTGCCCGGCCTTATTATTTTTTGACCCGGCACATAAGGCAGTTGCACTTGCTCACACCGGATGGCGGGGAAGTATCAAAGGTATCTTACAAAAAACAATCCAGAAGATGAGTCAGAATTTCCATACCAATCCTCAGGACCTTCTGGTAGCTATCAGCCCATCTATCGGCCCCTGTTGTTACAGGATAGGAAAAGACACCCTGAAACAACTGGTTACCTCTTTTCCGGCTAACTGGAAAAATTTTGTCATTTTTAAACCTGACGGCTCAGCTCATTTAGACCTCTGGAAACTTAACAGATACCAGTTGTTAAAAATGGGAGTAAAACACACAAATATAGAAATAGCAAGGATATGTACTGCATGCCATACAAACCTTTTCTACTCCCATAGAAAAGAGAGGGGCAAAACCGGAAGATGTGGAATGATTGTGAGTATAAAGGGCTAATATTGCCATAAGATGAAATTTTTGTATAATTTTATCCATCAGCTTTAAAAATAAAATAAGTGCGAGGGTGGCGGAATTGGCAGACGCACTAGACTTAGGAT